>JACIWR010000287.1 GCA_014360845.1 Anaerolineae bacterium | reverse complement strand
AGCGCGACCCGACGGTTGCCGTGACCGGAGTTGCGAGGTAAGAAACCGCGCCTGCCATGCCACTCCCAACAACTACCTCACCGCGGTCTATTCGGTTATTCGTTGGATATTCGTTGACAAAGAAGTCGCCAGAGCCAAGAAACGAATTGGAGAAGCAGGGGGCTAACTTGCTCGCTGACAGGCTCACTTCGCAGTTACGCCAGGACGCAGGGCGGGGCACGGCCCCGCTCTATTCAGTCCAGCCCTGAAGCATGTCCTGCGCCCATCGAAGGAGGGCTTTGCCCTCTCAACACGGGACCTTCAGCCCTGTGCGGTTCGGCCACCCAATACGCCGTCTCACCCATCCCCCGGTATTGCGCCCAAAGCTACCCCACAACCTGGCGAAATACGCGCAAGAAATTGCCCCCCAGTATCTTCTTCACCTCGGCGGGTTTGTAGCCACGGGCCAAAAGGCCCGCAGTGATGTTCGGCAGCCGCGTCACGTCCTCCAGACCCACGTTCACCGCGCTCTGGGGGAAGCCGTCAAAATCGGACCCCAGTCCCACGTGATCAATGCCCGCCACGCGGACAATGTGATCAATGTGATCCAGGGTGCGCTCCAATGTGGCCTGCGCGGGGTCCTCACTGACGAAGGCGGGCACAAAGGTCACGCCCACCACCCCACCATTGGCAGCGATGCCTTCCAATTGCTCATCGCTGAGATTACGGCGGTGGGGACACAGAGCCCGGGCGTTGGCGTGAGAAGCGATGACCGGCGCTTCGCTGAGGGTCAGCACATCGCGCACCCCGGCCGGGGCCAGATGGGCGATGTCTATCATTATCCCCAGACGGTTCATCTCTTTCACCAGTTGAACACCGAACTCGGTCAGACCACCCCCGGTGCGGGCTTCGTCCACCCCGTCGGCGGCTTCATTGCGAAAATTCCAGGTCAGACCGATGCTGCGCACTCCCAGGCGATAGAACATGCGCAGCACACCCAGGTCTCCGACCAGGGCCTCGGCTCCCTCCAGACCGAGCACTCCGGCGATCTTGCCCTCGGCCTTCGCCCGTTCAATGTCGGCTGCCGAGGTGGCCAGGGTGAGTATGGCCTCGTTCGCCGCCATCTCCTGGAAGAAAGTATCCACAATGCGCAAGGCCTGGGCGGTGGGGCAGGCAGCCATGAAGCGGGGCCGGACGAAGCAGGCGAAAATCTGCGCCGTCACCCCTCCCTGGATCATGCGCGGCAGGTCCAGATGGCTCCCTGCGAATTGCTCCCCCAACCTCCGTTCGCCATCCAGCACCTCCAGCAGAGTATCACAGTGCCCGTCAAAGACAATGCTCTCCCGATGTAGTTTATCTGCGTTCAAAGATAGCTCCTCCACAACGCATTTGATAAGCGTGAAAACGGGTCCCCGTTTATGCGCCCCTTTACTTGCTGGCGAACCGTGAAGCGTGAAACGTGGCCCTCGCGTATCACGTTTTACGCTTCACGCACTACGTCCTGTAGGGCCAAAAGTGCGCATTGGAGACAGCTTCGTTTTCATTGAACCAAATTGCGGCTAAATTATTCAATCTCCACCGTTACTACTCAGGCTAGCAGGCGCACTGTCCTCCCCAGGCTCGTAGCCCCCGTCCCGGGGGCGTCTCGGCTGAGAAAACCGCGCAAAAGACAGCATCTTGCCGCATGGAACGTCCCCGGGGCGGGGACTTGGAGCATAGGCTGAGTAGTCACTCTCCACCAGCACCTGATGCTGTTCCACGTCGTCACCTACCTGGACGTGTACGGCGCGAATGGTGCCGTCTTTAGTGGCCAGCAACGACTGGTGCGCGTCAGGCCACCGCCCACGATAAAAAGGTCAAAGGCCCTCGGCAACATAGCAAAGGCAACGCTCGCCAGAGAAGCCTGAAGACGGGATTTCAGGATTGCTCGCGCCAATAAGTAGAAAGCCGGGATCGTTAGAGTGGTGACGAGGGGAGGCAGCCAGCGTATCAGACTCAGTAATGGAATGCCTAACCACTGCGAGAGCAAGGCCGTCAAGTAGAAAGGCAGGGGCGGGTAGGCAAAGGGGATGTGAGCAGCGTTGTAGGTGGTGTAAAGGGGGAAGTTATAATCTGCGGCTATCAGGTCGCCCATCATCGCGTAGAACAGGCCACCATCGTTAATGGGGAAAGGCGAATCTAAAGCTGGTGCAAAACGCACCAGCGCCCCAAATAGGATCGCCCATGCTAACAAAAATAAATCCATCGGCGGTGCTCCTGTCAGGCGGGACAACTCCTCAAGAGTTGTCCTACAGTGGGATGTTCCCGTGTTTTTTCGGTGGCAGGCTGTCGCGCTTGTTCTCCAACATGCGCAGGGCCTGGATCAGGCGCGGGCGGGTCTCGTGGGGAGCGATGACCGCGTCCAGATAGCCCCGCGCGGCGGCGACGTAAGGGTTGGCGAACTTGTCGCGGTATTCCCGCACCAACTCCGCCCGCCTCGCTTCTTTGTCTTCCGCCGCCTCCAAATCACGGCGAAAGACAATGTTCACGGCCCCCTCCGGCCCCATGACCGCGATCTCGGCGCTGGGCCAGGCCAGGTTGATGTCACCCCGCAGATGCTTGGAGCTCATCACGATGTAGGCCCCACCGTAAGCCTTGCGAGTGATGACCGCCACCTTGGGCACAGTGGCCTCGGCGTAGGCGTAGAGCATTTTGGCCCCGTGGCGAATGATGCCCCCATGCTCCTGGGCCACGCCGGGCATGTAGCCCGGGGTATCGCAGAAGGTGACCAGGGGGATGTTGAAACAGTCACAAAAGCGGATGAAGCGCGCCCCCTTGTCGGAAGCATCAATGTCAATCACTCCGGCCAGGACCATAGGCTGTTGGGCGACGATGCCCACCGGATAGCCGTCCAGCCGGGCGAAGCCGACGATGAGGTTCTGCGCAAAATGCTCGTGCACCTCCATAAACTCCCCATCGTCCACCACGCGGGCGATGACCTCTTTCATGTCGTAGGGTCTGCTGGGATCATCGGGCACGATGGTATCCAGCGCGTCATCCATGCGTTGCGGGTCGTCGGTGGGCACGACGCGGGGCGGGTCCTCGACGTTGTTCTGCGGCAGGAAGCCGAGCAGGCGTCGCACCTGGGCCAGACAACTCTCCTCGTCCGAGGCGGCGAAGTGGGCCACCCCGCTTTTCACGTTGTGAGCCATGGCCCCGCCCAGCTCTTCCTGGGTCACCTCCTCGCGGGTGACGGCTTTGATCACCGCCGGGCCGGTGATGAACATGTGACTGGTGCCCTCCACCATGAAGATGAAATCGGTGATGGCCGGAGAATAGACCGCGCCGCCAGCGCAAGGCCCCATGATGACCGAAATCTGGGGAATGACGCCCGAGGCCAGGGTGTTGCGGGTGAAAATCTCACCGTAGGCCCACAGGGAATCCACTCCCTCTTGGATGCGCGCCCCACCGGAGTCGTTGATGCCGATCAGCGGCGCACCGTTTTTCATGGCCAGGTCCATCACCTTGCAGATTTTCGCCCCATGAGCCTGCCCCAGGCTGCCCCCCATCACCGTGAAATCCTGGGCGAAGACGTACACCAGTCGTCCATCTATCGTGCCCCAGCCGGTGACCACACCATCGCCCAGATAATGCTTCTCCTCCATGCCGAAACCGGTGGCGCGATGCACGACGAACTCATCAATTTCGCAGAAACTGCCGGGGTCCAGGAGCAACTCCAGTCGCTCGCGGGCGGTCAACTTGCCTCTCTCGTGCTGGGCGTCAATGCGCCGCTGCCCACCGCCCTGATGAGCCTGCTCCCGCATCTCCTCCAGCCGCTCCAACTTCGAGTCATTTGCCATCAGCTTAACCTCTCCTTCTCGTTGTTACTCGTTACCTGAACTGCCGCCGTATGCTTCTGCGGTTCAAGAACCAGAGGACAAAGGCGTTAACCGCGACGGCCACCAGGACTATCACCACATCGCGACGGCGCCAGAATTCGGAGCGCACAAAAAAGAACTGATTGATCAGCCCACAGAGATAATACAGCGGGATGCAGATCAGCGTCAATCTACGGCCCCACTCCCGCCGCCACCACAATCCCACACCGGCCACCATCAGTCCCAGGCCCCATAGCACGCTCCAGGCCATCACCAGCGGGCTGAACGCCGCCCCCAACTCGGCCAGCACACCCCGTTGACGCCAGAGGACCCAGGCTCGGGCCAAGCTGTATCCGCCCAGAGCGAAAACCCACAGGGAGAACCAGGTGAGTCCAGTGGAGCGCTTCACGGCCGCCGCCGTTCGGCTGAGCTGCGTCGAAGTCGAGAGGCCATGACCGCGTACAACAATATAAACGCCATTGTCACGGCCACGGTGTGCCATTGCATCCAGGCCAGTGGCACTTGCCAGGGGATGCTGGGATGGTAGCCCAATCCATAGTCCACCCAGTCGTTGAGCAAGAACCACCCGCCGACCCCGACCACAGTGGGCCAGTCCATGCGCAGGAAGGAGAGCAGGAACAGCCCCTCCAAAATCATCCCCGTATGAGTCACTGTCATGGCTATGCTCATAAAGTTGAAATCTGCCGTGCGCGACCAATACACCACCCAGTAGAACACCGTCCAGATGCCGTATTTGATCAGTCCCACGGCGACCAGGGCGTTGATCCAGGGGCGGCTGCGTCCCAGCAGAATCAGAGTCAACGGGACCACGAACAGCAGAGCGTACAGGGGGCAATCGGGGACGAAGACCCACATGTACCAGGGGGTCTGCAACAGGGTCTGTCCGTACCAGAAGATGAATCCCCATATCGAGCCGATGAGGTTGCAGAGGATGATGAAAATCGCCATCGGCCTGTAAAGCACCAGGTTGTGCATCCACCAATAGGCCCCCAAAGCCCCTGCCCGCCGCTTTTCGCTCACAGCTTCCATGTTTTCCCTACTCCAGGTCCTCTTTTTCAGCGCCCTTGATCAGGCGGATAGGCACTCCGCCGACCATGGCTCCGGGCGGCACGTCCTTGTTCACCAAGCTCATGGCGCTCACTGTGGCCCCATCGCCGATGACCACACCGGGCAGGATAGTGCAATTGGCCCCGATGACCACGTTCTTCCCGACGACCACCGGCCCGCGCCGCCACTCATCGCGCAGGAACTCGTGGCCCAGGAACACGGTGTTGTAACCGACGATGGTGTTATCGCCGATGGTAATCTCCTCCGGGAAGAAGATGTCCATCATCGCACACAGCCCAAAGGAGACATCGCGCCCGATCTTGGCCCCGCACCAGCGGTAGAACACGTTCTTCAGCGTCACCGAGGGCAGAAAACGGGCCGTGTAAATCAGCAGAAAATTGCGAATCACCTTGAGGGGATTCGCCATCTTGGTCCAGTATTGCAATGAGTTCTTGGGTCCGGCTGAGGGATAAACCGTCAGCCGATCCTTGTTTCGCGGTGCCAGTTCCATTCGACCTCACAATTCAGGATGTAGGACAAGCTTAAGCTTGTCCTACATCGTCCTACCGCAACACCTGGTTGGCAATCACCAGTCGCTGTATCTCACTGGTGCCCTCGTACAGGCGGGTGATGCGCGCATCGCGGTAATAGCGCTCCACCGGGTACTCCTTCATGTACCCATACCCGCCATGGATCTGCAGCGCGCAGTCCACCACGAAGTCCGCCGTCTCTGAGGCGAAGAGCTTGGCCATGGCCGCTTCTTTAGTGAAACGTTCGCCCGAGTCCTTTTTCAACGCCGCGTTGTAGACCAGCAACCGCGCGGCCTCGATGCGCGTGGCCATGTCGGCGATCATCCACTGGATGGCCTGCAAGCGGGCGATGGGCGCGCCGAACTGTTCGCGGGTCTTGGCGTATTCCACCGCTGCCTCGAAAGCGGCCTGGGCAATGCCCACCGCCTGAGCCCCAACGCCGATACGCCC
>JACIWR010000286.1 GCA_014360845.1 Anaerolineae bacterium | reverse complement strand
CCCCATCCGGCGCCTGGGAAGCCAGGGCAGATTTGGATTGAAGGTGCTTGGGAATTGGCTGAACTGGAAATTGTCAGGCAAGCAGTGGAAGATTTCAGCGCCAAAGTGGGCGGCGCTGAAAGGTTTCGTGCATTGGTGGGAGGAAGCTACGTGCGAAGAGTGCACGGAAAGGATTTTCTACGACTATCCTGTGAATATGTTTACCCACGCATAGCTCCTGCCGCTTTGACTACTGGAAGGCTTGTGACACTCTATGATGAGCTTTTCACCGGGCCTCGTCCTGAAGTGGGCATTGTGCATGAACTTGGCCACGTGTGGGATTGGGACACATGGGCATTGGAGAGCCTTGGGGGCTTTGTAAGAGACGAGCCAAGGCCAACGAACTATGCCTGGACCAACGTAGAAGAACACTGGGCAGAGACAGTGGCCGGTTGGGTATATCCTAACTACACGGTGCAAGAACGGCAGACGAGAATGGTTGCTGGTGAGCTAGGCCCTCTGCATCAGCAATATATGGTTCTGGCGGTCAGCGGCCAAATTCCTGTCCCCCGATGGGCAGAGTTACCAACTCTCATCAACACTGAAGGGGGGGACTCTGCCGTGAAAGACCGACGTCCCATATCAGTCAGGTGGAGGGCTTCACCGGTTGCCGGGAGGGGACCATGTGGAGAGCAGAGTTCTTGTTGAGCAGACCAGCGGCGATGGCTATAATTACAGGGCTTTGCCTTTCTTGGCTTGCGTTAGGTTTGATCAGCAAATGCCAGCCACGGCCGGAATTGGACTCTAGTTTGTTGACTGGGGATCCTTGTACGCCTCCATGCTGGCACAACATCACTCCTGGGGTAGCTGAGGAGGACGATGTGCGCAGTCAATTAGAAAACAGTCCCTTTGTCGAGAAAGGCACTGTACGCTATAGTCTGACCGAGGAATCAGGTGTACCGCTCGTCGTATTTTCTTGGCAGGCTCGTGGGGGCGATTATATCTACCTTCAGAACGGAGTGGTCTGGCAGATGGAGAGATGGAATTATATCTACCTTCGGGACGGAAAGGTCCTGCGGATAGAGATAGGTCTGCACGGTAGAGTGACACTCGGTGAGATTGTAGACAAATATGGCCCGCCCGAAAGAATCTCCGCATTTGTAAGCGTTGCAGATTTTTATTGGTACCACATCACGATTGATTATCCCAGCCAGGGTTTGAGGCTTGAAAGTTTTTCACTTGTCGATCCAAAAGAAGTTGCAAGTGGGACAATCTCGGTTACGAGAGAAATGAGAATCACCGGTGCCTGTTATTATGAGCCTACATCTTTCTTAGAGAAGGCGCTTGGTGAGGCATTCTTGCTGCCCCCAGATCGGGTAGCGGATTATATAGCTGGCAGCCAGGAGTGGGCAGGGTTCGGACGTATCAAGATTGCAGGTTGGGGAAAGTAGTGGGGTTGAGGTGCAGCCGAAACCTAACGCCTTTTATTGGCTGTCTCCCTTCACCGGCGCGCGGGATGCCATCTCGCCTCACGCTGCCATCACCGTCCCCGCGCGCAGCGGCTCGCCCACTATCCCCGTGGCCTGGAGTGGCGATGATGGGGCCGGCTCTGGCACTGGCACTCTCCCCACCGACTTCGGCTTTACAGGGCAGCGGAACGAGGGTACAATAGGGCTGTACGATTACCGCGCCCGCTACTACGACCCGGCGCTGGGCCGCTTCGTCAGCGCGGATACGGTGGTGCCCAATCCCGGCGATCCCCAGGACCTTAACAGATACGCCTACGTGCGCAACAACCCGCTGCGGTACACGGATCCGAGCGGGTACTGCATCCCAGGGGTTAATTGTCCCGATGATCCACCGAAACCTGCCTGGTCTCCTCCCTCCGGCTACCGTCCGCAGAGCACAGAGGAGTACATTGCGTACCTGGGTTGGGTGCAAGCGCAAATAGAGCTGGAGAGAAGAGAAACAGGCGGGACAGTTGTCACCTTGCTGATGCAGCAAAGCCTCAATCTTGAGCTGTCCACGCTCATGAAATACATAAATCCTGAAAAGGCAGAGGAGCTGGCCTGGCAGGGAGCGATGATGGGCGCGCCGTTCGCTGCGGCTGCGGTTGGATCACTCGCCGGTGATGCGGCAGAAGACGCCGTCTTAGCGGCACAACAGGCGATCGGGGATCGCATCGGCGGGACGGAGCTAGTAGGAACAAAGGTTTATCGGGTTTGGGGAGAGGAGCCACTCAATCCTGATGTACCAGGGGCTAAACCTTGGGGGCGGTCTTGGACACCTGTAGATCCAAGCACGGTACCCGACTTTCGAGAAGCTGCTGGTCTCCCGAGTGGAGGAGAAACGGGAGCGTACAACACGGGCAGGTTTGTAAGCGTAGGGATAATCACCGATGCCTCTGGAATTCAAGTGCGGCAAGCATTATCTGTAGACAACAAACCCGACGGACTTCCTGAATTCGTGGTGCCAAATCCACAGACTCAAATCACTCTCATTGGTGTTTATGGTGTTAACCCGCCGTATTGACGGAGGCTATTTATGGGACAAGAACCCGCATTCTACTTGACCTCGACAGATTCCAGACCAACTTTAGTGCCAAGAAGATGTTTCGTGGAGGAAAGGCTTGTTGCTGCCGGAAGGTGTGACGACTATCTCCGCGTCCGGATCGAACCGCCCATTATTGGCCAGCCTTATGGGTTGGGTGATAAGGATATCGAAGATGTAGTCCTGGCTACACGGTACGCTGGCTCAACTCTGCACCCGATCAACGAATGGCCAATGACGGTCTTTGTCTGTCGCATAATCAACGAAGAGGTCAGGCATTCGGGTAGAGCATCGGCCGAAGATCTTGAAGTGATTCTCATAGGAGAACTATACCGGACCTTGGCTGAGGCAGAGAAGAGCATAGAGCACGAAGAACGCCGCATTTGAGGGCATTGTCGGTATGTAGGCCGGGCATCCTTGCTCAGCTTTGTTTCCATCCTCCCCCCGCGCAGCGGCTCGCCCACCATCCCCGTGGCCTGGAGCGGCAGCGACCAAGGCTCCAGTGCGGCCACGTACGAGCTGGAGGTCAGCGAAGATGGCGGTGCATGGCAACCCCTGCTGACCGGCACCCCGGCAACCGGCTTCCAGATCATTGACCAACCGGCTTACACCTACACCTACCCTTCAGTCAGTGTGGGGCAGCCGATCTTGACTACGGGATGGATTCCAGGTATACTAGAATCGGTAAATGCCAGGTGATTCCCTGACTGTGGGTGGGAGGTGTTGCTATGAGTTCCTCAGCTTTGAAAGACCTTGCCCAACAACTCGAACAGCTTGATGCCGAGGACAAATTGGCGCTTTTGGCTTTACTTGCAGAAAGTCTGCGTCGCCAGATACGTCCAGAGCGCCGACCATTGAGCGCCTATTATGGCTTGGGAGCGGGCCAGGGTTTTAAAACGGCTGTAGACGTAGACACATTTATCCAAGAGGAGCGAGCCTCGTGGGAACGCTAAAATGGCAACACGGCGACCGCCTCTACGTGGACACCAACCTGTTCATCTACGCTGTCGAACAGGTGATGCCCTTTGCTCCTCAAGTACAAACCCTACTAAACGCCGCCGATCGGGGCGACGTAATCCTGGTGACCAGTCTACTTACCCTAGCCGAAACGCTGGTGATGCCGTATCGGCAAGGGAACAGGGTGCTGATTTCTGCTTATCGAGAACTGTTTACCTTTCCACCTTCCGGTTTGGTAGTCGTGCTGCCGGACGCCGCTATTCTGGAACAGGCAGCGCGGCTGCGAGCTATGACTCCTAGCCTGTACCTGCCCGATGCCATTCACGTAGCGACAGCCCAATCTGAACACTGTGATCTTTTTGTGACCAATGACGTACGGCTAAAAGCTGCCCCCGGCACAACAGTCATCTTACTCTCCGACTGACCACCTTCTGCGAGTGTCCCCAGTCCACATGCTATCCTGATAAATACGACCATCGTCGCAACGCAGCTACACTGGCCAGCCGGCCCACACCTACACCTTCCGCGTGCGGGCAACCGATAACGTAAACAACGCCGGCGCCTGGGCCGAGGCCAGCACCATCGTCGCGCAGGTGACTAAGTACTACGCCTTCGGCGGGCGAAGAATTGCCATGCGCCGGGGGGATGTGGTATACTACCTGCACGCCGACCACCTGGGCAGCGTGAGCGTGGTCAGCGATGGCGGCGGTGCTCTGCTGGCCTCGCAGCGGTACTACCCCTACGGCGAGATTCGCTACGCCACCGGCGTCCTGCCCACCGACTTCGGCTTTACAGGGCAGCGTGCGGAGGCCGGCCTTGGCCTGCTGGATTACCGCGCCCGCTTCTACGATCCTGTGCTGGGGCGGTTCGTCAGCGCGGATACGGTGGTGCCCAACCCCGGCAACTCCCAGGACCTGAACAGGTACGCCTACGTGCGCAACAACCCGCTGCGGTACACGGATCCGAGCGGGTGCTGGACCTTCGAGGAAAGCCCTGACGATCCATACTTCATAGGGCCGTGGTTGTATGAGGCCCAACGCCGCCGGGATTTCATCATTCCAAGTTCCTCGCCGCGACAGCCCCTGGCGTCACCACCTTCAGCTTCACCGTCATCCCCAGCATCATCGACGTTTTACTGGGGATTGCTGGCCTACGAGATGGGCCCCCGCGAGCAAGGCGCTCCAGCAATCGACGCATTGTTTTCCCCATGGCCTGATCTGTCCGACGAGAACTGGGGCGACTTGGCTAAATCGAAATACGTCGAGATCAGCCGTAACACCTTGAAAGACGTGTACGGGGGACCTGAAGAACTAGCACAAAAGGTCACCGAGGCTTGTGCCACCAACTTCTGCAACAATTCCTGGCTCGACAATGATCTCTGGAGAGAGTACAGTGACGAGTCACGTACTTTCATCGCCACTCATCTTCCCGGGGCAACGAAGAGCACCGCCCAAGGGTATTTTCTTAAGGAAGTAGGAGCTTCACCAGGTATTCGAGACAACTATGAGCCGTGGTGGCTGTTAGGGTTGATGAGAACACATTCCAGGCACTTGATGCGTGCACAGGGCAAGTGGGTCGCAGAGGTCTACCTGCGCGACCCGGAGGCGTGGGAATTTGCCCATAAGTACTGGCGCGGCTGGAGATTGTGCTCGACAGATGTGCCGCCGCCGCGGTAAACGAGGAGGAATCAATGGGAAGGCCACTCGTCTCCCACCCCTGGCTTCGTATGCTGACTTGCGCTCTTATTGTGGTTGTGCTGGCGGGATGCAGCGGACGGGCGACCGAAACGCCGGTCCATCTTCCGCCCGTGCGCGTCCTTTCCGCGCGGGCCCGGCTGGAGGAGGCCTGGCGCCTGGCCTTGGAGTGGCGGGACGATGCAGAGCTCAAGCAAATTCAGGCCAGCGTCATCGGACCTGCGCAAGTTGGCCCTCTCTACGTGGATTTCGATTTCGAGTCCCCTAGCGAGGATCAACTGCAATACGCCGTTATGTGTTCTCCCGCCAGTTGCGTTGGTCAAGAATTTGCAGTACCTTACCTCATTGGCTACGGGGCCATCGAGTTCGACGAGGAGATGATCGACAGCGTGGAAGCAGCCATCATTGGACTGCAGCATGGTGGAAAGCCATTTGCGTATGCAAAGGGTGCAACGATGTGGGTTCGCTTGGGACGGGATAAACCCCGCGATGTAGGCCCCACGGTCTGGCTGGCCTACTATGCGAGTTGGGACGAGCCATTATACGTGGTGATCGACCCGTACACGGGAGAGGTTATCCGGATCGAATAGCAATCGGCTGTTTTCTGTGTAATGCCTTAGGACTCCGGCTCATACGCTGGGCAGGCGTCATACTCTTCACCGTGCCCGCGCGCAGCGGCTCGCCCACCATCCCCGTGGCCTGGAGCGGCAGCCACCAAGGCTC
>JACIWR010000285.1 GCA_014360845.1 Anaerolineae bacterium | reverse complement strand
GAGGGCATTCTCACCTATCACGTGCCCCCACCACCTCGCCGACGAGGTCGGGGCCCGCACGTCGCAGAAGCACCGCGCTTCGAGTTATGCGAGACACAAGCCGGCACCAGCCCCGCAGAGGAGAGGCGAAGATGAACGCCCGCCGCTGGCTCTCCTCCCTTGATTGGCGTCGCGAAATTCTACTGCTTCTCATCCTGGCCATGGAGTCCTGCTGGCTCTATCCGTGGGCCGCTTTGTTGGATCAGTGGCTGACCCAACAAAGGCGCTTTTCCTCCCCACTGGAGTTGTTTTTCATTCTGGTAGGGCTGCTCTGGATCAGCCGCCTGTTACAGCGCCTGCCGCTCCAATTAGGGATGCGCCAAATTCTCCTGCTGCCCGTGGTCCTCCTCAGCGTGTTGGTGGTGATCAAGATTCACCTGTACGCCGCTTATCCCTGGTTCAGCGGAGCGTGGCTCGTCGTCAGCGGCAGGAGCCTGTCCCAAATATCCAGCGAGATGCCCGCCGAGGTGGAGGTGTTCGTCATCATGATGTACTGCTGGTGGCGAGCACTGAACATGAGCCAAAAGCGATTGGACGCAGACACGGTCGGCTTTTATTTCCGGGTCGGCGTGGCCAGCCTGATTTGGTACCTGTTGGTCACCATCTTCGCTCAGGCCATAGATGTGACCCCACTGGCTTTCGCCTTTTTCTTCTTCGGGCTGATAGCCATGGCCCTGGCCCGCACTCTGGCAGCGGACACGGTGCACCGGGGTAAGCTCTCATCCTTCGGTGGTCCCTGGTTAAGCATCGTCCTCGGCGCGACTGTTGGCACCCTGGCCGTCGGTATGCTCATGACACTGATTCTCTCTCCGCAGACGGCAACCCTGGTCTCCACCTGGCTACGGCCGGTCACCAGGGCGCTAAGCGCCGCTTTGTATTATCTCGTCATGCTCGTCGCCTACCTTACCCAGCCCCTCATCAACTTCTTGACCGCCGTTTTCAGCGAGGGCCTGCGCGGGCTATTGGGAACAGAGGAACCCATCATCCAGCCCGCTCAACCGCCCAACCTGGAGGGCGTAGGAGCAGAAGCACCCTGGTGGCTGGGCGTGTGCAACTGGGCAGCGCTGATCTTCTTCCTGGTCATGGGTCTGCTCATTGTCATCACTACCCTGCGCCGCTGGCAACAAAAGCGCCAGACGCCCGATGATCTCACCCGCGAATCCGTCTGGTCGGCGGAGGAATTCGGGGCAGGACTGCGCGACGCACTGCGTCAGGGTTGGGGCAAAGTGAGCGATTTGAGCAATTTGGTGCAGCGTTACGGTGTGGGACGACGGCTGTATTCCGCTCTTTCCGTGCGCAAAATCTACGCCAGCCTAGTGGAGCTGGCTGCGGAGCAGGGGTTTCCCCGCCCCCCGGCCACGACGCCTTACGAGTACCTCCCCACCCTGCGCCGCGCTTTTCCTCAGCACGGGACGGAGCTGACCACTATCACCGAGGCTTACGTGCGAGTGCATTACGGGGAAGTCCCTACCGACAACAAGGAATTAGCGCGCATCCGACAATGCTGGGAGCGGGTACGAGGATCAATCTGAGGCAACGAATAAACGAATGCCGAGGCTCTGCACCATCCCCAGAGGCAGCGCCGGATAAAATTCAAAACCCTGAGGCTTTGTCGTTCCTCAGGGTTTTCATTCGCTCAAGTAATCGCGTAGCTTACGGCTCCGCAGCGGGTGGCGCAACTTGCGCAGGGCCTTGGCTTCTATCTGGCGGATGCGCTCGCGGGTGACCCCCATCTCCTGCCCCACCTCTTCCAGGGTGTGAAACTGTCCATCCACCAGACCATAGCGCATCTCCAGCACTCTTCGCTCGCGCGTACTGAGCTGGCCCAAGATGCTGTGAATCTGCTCGCGCAAAAGCTGCTGTGACGCAGCGTCCACGGGACCGGGTACGCTTTCGTCCTCGATGAAATCACCCAGCGAACTGTCCTCCTCGGTACCGACAGGAGTTTCCAGGGACATAGGCTCCTGGGCAATGCGGATAATACGCCGTACCTTGCTGGCGGCGCGGCGCAGACGCCGTTTGAGGGCAGGATTGAGAGGCTGCCCCGCGCGCATGGCCTCCTCCACCGCCTGCTTATCCTCCTCGGAAAGCATGCCCATCTCCAACGCAATCTCTTCCGCCGACGGAGTGTGTCCCAACTCCTGCACCAGGCGGCGCTGCACCCGCGAAAGCCGGTTGATCGTTTCCACCATGTGCACCGGAATTCGAATGGTGCGCGATTGGTCGGCTATGGCACGGCTGATGGCCTGGCGAATCCACCACGTGGCGTAAGTGGAGAACTTATAGCCCTTGGTATAATCGAATTTCTCCACCGCGCGCAACAAGCCAATGTTGCCCTCTTGAATCAGATCAAGGAAGGAGATGCCGCGCCCCATGTACTTCTTGGCCACACTGACCACCAGGCGCAGATTGGCGCGGATCAGAGCTTGCTTGGCCTCCTGCGCCTGCTGCACAATGCGCTCCAGCTTCTCGCTGACCTCTTCCTCCGAGACCGCTTTCATCAACTGCTCTACAATATCATCGCCGGCCACTATCCTCTTCAAAAAGGCCCAAGCCGAGGGGTCTTTCTTGCATAGCTCCGGCAATTGGCGCAAAGAGGAATCGGGCATCACATACAGTCCCATGTACGCCCCGAAAAGCTGAGCCATCAAACGGCTCCCCTCCTCGCTGTCATCGTCCTCGGCCTGCAAATTCACTGCATTGCGCAGGTAGGATTGTTGGGGATTGGCCGCCCCACTGGAAAGGCGCAGGCATTCCTCGACCATGATGGAGAGATCAATGGGCTCGGAAAATACCTTCTGATACAAAGCCTGCAAGCTCTCCCATTGCTGGGTGAAGGAACTGAACACCTCTCGCATCACGTCCATGTCGCTGGGAGGACGCCCCAATGTCTGTTCTAATTTGCTGCGCAGATTATCCAGATACCCCTTGGCGGCCACCTTCATCGCCAGCCACATTTCTTCTTCAGGACTAAGCAGGGGCACACGACCGATCTCCCGCAGGTACATGCGTACCGGATCGTTGATCAACTCTGCACCGCCCAACTCCGCTGGTGTGCTGATAACTTCCTCCTCGATCTCCTCCAGGTCCCGCTCAGAGGGCTCAACTTCGTTTTCCACGTCCTCATCCTCAGCTACGGTTAGGAGCTCCTCCTGTTCCGCGTCCATCTCCTCCACCTCGATCTCCAATTCCTCCAAAC
This sequence comes from Anaerolineae bacterium, assembly GCA_014360845.1. Taxonomy (GTDB): domain Bacteria; phylum Chloroflexota; class Anaerolineae; order JACIWR01; family JACIWR01; genus JACIWR01. Next base: position 2,683 of record JACIWR010000285.1, on the reverse strand, counting down.
GACGATAAAATGCCTCCACCGCCTCATCGTCGAAGTCCATTTCGGAGAACACGGCCAGGATTTCTTCCTGCGTGAGGTATTTTTCCTGCAGTCCCTTGGCAATCAAACGATCCAATGGTGAGTCATTGCGTGGCCGCCGAGCCATGATCCTTCCTCCCCCACACTCAATCAGATGAGCGCGCTCTCATAAAGCGCCCATCCGTCGCCCCAGAGTGGAGTGGGAAGCCAGCGCCTGATGGATTCGTCGCAAAGCAGAGGTGTAAACCCGCATTGTGTCACCGTACTCTCTGGCTTTAACATCTCCACGGATCATCGCATCTTCGGATAGAAAACGCAGCTCTTCAATCAAGGCCTGCAACCGTCGCTGCCGGAGCCTCAATACGCCGGCCACCAGATCGGGTACGACCTGATCCTCATCCACAGGCGGCTCGCCAGCCGGCCCTTGCAGTAACCGATCGAAGCGAGGCCACAGGGCCACATCGAGGCTCTCGCGCAGGGTCTTCAAGTCCAGGTCACCCTTTTCGCTGCCGCTCATCAGCGCCTCAAGGATGGCTCTGTTCTCGACGTGGGTCAATTCGTCGCTGTGCAAAGCCTCCTCCCCCATGTCCCGCAAAGCCTGATTTAGCTGATCCAGCAGATAGGGCCGACGCAGGAGCATGGACAGGCAATATTCCTCTACGCCAAAGGAGAAGGGGGGTGCCGCTTCCTCTTGAGGCTGGGGAGCAGCGCGTTCCTCTTTCCTTCTGCGCGGTTGGCGACCGGCGAGATCACGCCACAGCACTTTTTCGTCAACCCGGATCAAACGCGCCAGTTTCTGCACGTAATGGGTCTGTTCCACCCGATCGCCGATTTCGCGGATAACTTCCATGAGCCGCCGTCGGGCCTCGGCCTTGCCTTTGGCCGTGGTCAAGTCCAGGTCCGCCGTGACGACCTGGAAGTAGTAGTCCACAATGGGCAGTGCCTGGTCCACCAGTTCTGCCCAACGCTCCGGGCTCTCACGAATCACGTCGTCGGGGTCCATCCCCGGCGGTAAGGTGATGATGCTGATATTCGCATCCAGGCGGCTTTCGTAGCGCACCAGGCCCCGCGGGGTGGGGACGGGGACGATCTCGCGGTCCAAAGTCTCCCGGGCCACAGCTAGACCGCGTAGCGTGGCCTGATCCCCTGCCGCGTCGGCGTCCAGCGCCAGGGCAAAGTTCTTGGTCATGCGCTTGAGCAGTCTCAGTTGCTCTTCTGTCAGAGCAGTGCCCATAGAGGCCACCACATTGGCGATGCCGGCTTGATGGGCCTGGAGCACATCCATGTACCCTTCGACGATCACCGCCAGGCCCTGGGCACGAATGGCTCCCTTGGCCATATCCAGACCGAAGAGCGTGGCCGATTTGTTGAACAGCGGCGTCTGGGGAGAGTTGATATACTTGGGCACACCCTCCGCATCGAGGGTACGCGCGCCAAAGCCGATCACCCGCCCGCGCACGTCGCGGATGGGAATCATCAACCGCCCGCGAAAGCGGTCATAGGTGCCACTGCCATCTTCCCGCTCGATAACCAAACCGGCAGTGAGCAAATCCTCCTGCCGATAGCCCCGCATCCGCAGGTGATCACTCAAAGCCTGCCAGGCGTCCAGGGCATAGCCCAACTGGAAACGCTCTATGGTCTCCGCATTGATCCCGCGCCGGGTCAGGTAGCTGCGCGCAATCTCCGCCTGGTCCGAGGACAAAAGCAGGTCATGAAAATAGCGAGCAGCGGCGGCATTTATCTCCAGAAGTCGTTGCTTAAGTTCCTCCTCCGCAGACTTTTCCTCGCTGGGAGGTTCCAGGACGACCCCGGCGCGCTGGGCCAGTAGACGCAGCGCTTCGGGAAAATCCATGTTCTCACGCTTCTGGATGAAGGTGAAAATATCCCCGCCTGTGGCGCAAGCTCCGAAACAATGCCAGGTCTGAGTTTCGGGGAAGACCACGAAAGAGGGGGTTTTCTCGGTGTGGAAGGGGCAGAGGGCGACGTAGTTACGCCCCGATTTACGCAGAGAAACGTACTCGGAAATCAAATCCACTATATTCACGCGGGCTTTGATTTCGTCTATCACACTCATGAATGCTCGTGCCCTCACACAGTTCAAGAACAGCAACTATCTCAGCTTGGAATGTATCCGAATTATACACATAAGGCTCATTTTGGTCAATTATCTGGTCACCGGACCGTTTGAGGATGCCATGGCGAAGGGGCGCTCTGCGCTACCCTTGGAGCAGCAGTCATCCTTCGACTCCGCTGCGCTCCGCTCAGGATGCTCACCATGAGGCCGTACTCAAATGCAACGGTGGCAGCCCCTACCCCATCAGAGGCTGCCACCCGATCATACTCACCAAACGGCCTTCTCAGCTTTCAGCTCATTTGGAGAGATGCAGTACTACTCTTGGCGACCGTACTCGTGCTGCAGTGCGGCCTGGGCAGCGGCCAGCCGTGCGATAGGCACACGGAACGGTGAACAGGAGACGTAATTGAGCCCCAGGATGTGACAAAACTCGACACTGCTGGGATCACCTCCGTGCTCGCCACAGATACCGATCTCAAGATCGGGCTTGACTCGCCGACCTTTCTCCACACAGATCTGCATCAACTGCCCCACGCCATCGCGGTCCAGCACCTGGAAGGGGTTAGCCGGCAAAAGCCCGCGATCCACGTA
>JACIWR010000284.1 GCA_014360845.1 Anaerolineae bacterium | reverse complement strand
GGAGGTGCGTCGCACTTTTCTGCTTTCAGCGGGGCTTGGGTCCCACCAGCTTCACGTTATCCACGTAAAACTCCGCCCGGTTGGGCTTCTTCGGCCACTTGACCCAGCCGCGAATGAACAGGGTCACCTTATTGCTCTGGGCGGTGATGGAGGTGGTATAGTATCCCATCTGCGGTGTAGCGTCCATGTCCTGCTCATCCCACCCCAGATCAGTCCACTCCGTCACCGCTGTCCAGTCAGTGCCACCATTCTGGTCAATGCCCCACTGCATGCGGTTGTCGTAACTGCCCGGCTTGGCATTCAGGGCACGGATCAGTCCCGAAAGCTCGAGTTTGTAAGTAGCGCCGGATACCACAGACACCGTCTGGTAGATGCCGATGAAGCGGTCGGCTTTGGGGGTGTCGGCGATGGTCATGCCCTGAGCCTGGGCACCGCTGGCCACGACCGGGGGCCAATTATTGGGAGCCCAGAAGAAACTGGCATCACCGTTAAAGAATCTATTCCAGCCGGCTCCCACTCCCTCGGCGGTGAAATCGCCCTCAAAATCGCCGTTGGTCAGCACGTTACCCGGGGCAGGGGTTGGCGTGGCCGTAGGCGCGGGCGGTTTGGTCGCCGTGGGCGTGGCGGTGGGGGTCACAGGTGTCGGGGTGGCTGTCGGCACAGTAGGGGTCGGTGTGGCCGTGGGCTCCGCCGCTGTAGGCGTGGCCGTGGGTTCCACCGACGTGGGAGTAGCCGTGGGGACCGGTGTCATGGTGGGTTCCACGGGGGTCGCCGTAGGTGTGGGTACGGGGGGCTTGGTAGGCGCGACTCCTGGAGCGATGGTGTGTTTGGGCAATGGGATAGGGGTGTCCCACGCGGCCAACGTAGGCGTCCATGTGGGCTGTACAGACACGACCATGCTCACCTCGGTCGGTTGGGGCTGAGCTCTACAGGCTACGAGCAGCAGACAAACGAGAATCGCAAGAGTCAATCGTCTCACAGGTGTGTCCTCCCTTGCTTCAGAGTATGACTTCGGTGAATGTGGCTCCCGTCAGGTAGAAAATGTACCGCGATTAACAGGTGCTAAATTATACCACAAGTTGCCAGAAAGGCGAAAATCGAGGTCACCTTTGCCGGGGGTAGAGATTAGGCAATCTTGGGACGCACCGCCGTGAAACAGGCGGTGCTGGTTGTGATGAGGAAGAGAGCCCTGCCAGCCATCTCGCATCGTGGGGCGGATTGGTCTCGGATGGAGACGCACCGCCGTGAAACAGGCGGTGCTGGTTGTGATGAGGAAGAGAGCCCTGGTATCTTCTCAATAATTTGGGGTAGGGGCAGGTCTTGCACCTGCCCGCCTGGGCGACCGCAAGGGTTCGCCCCTACATTTTGAGAAGATACGCCGGACCCTCTTGACAGGAACGAGTCCCTATGATAGAATAATTCCGAGTTTTTACTCGGAATTAGAACACGGGTGCGATATGCGTTTTTCCTCCAGAGAACAAGTAGGCTTACGCGCTATGGTCGAACTGGCCCAGCGGTACGGCAGCGGGCCGGTACCTCTCAGCGAGGTCGCTGCCGCCCAAGAGGTCTCCCTGCCCTACCTGGAGCAGGTGGTCCGCCCCTTGCGCCGGGCCGGTCTGCTGACCAGCACGCGCGGGGCCAGCGGTGGATACACCCTGGCCCGCCCACCCGACCAAATCACGGTGGGGGACGTCATCCGTGTGCTGGAAGGAGCTATCGTCCCCATCCGCTGCGTGACCGATCAATCGTGCTCTCCCTGCACCTTAGAGGGGCACTGCGCTACCAAGAGTGTATGGGAGATCGTACGCGACCGCTTGACCGAGACCCTGGATAGCATCACCCTGGCCGATCTGCGATCTTGTTCCTAGGAGAAGCCCCTTAAGATACAGCGACGCTACAGACCGGCGGGGCGGAACCGGGGTCTGGGACATTGGTTTACAACACCCAACCGAGGAGATTGAATCATGGAAAAACCCGCTAAGGTGATTTACCTGGATCACGCTGCCACCACCGCCGTGGACCCGCGTGTGGTGGAAGCCATGTATCCTTACTGGAGCGAGCGTTACGGCAATGCTTCCAGCATCTACTCCCTGGGACGGGAAGCTGCCAAAGCCATGGAGGACGCCCGCAAGACGGTGGCCGACATTTTGCACTGCGAACCGCAGGAAGTCATCTTCACCAGTTGCGGCTCTGAGAGCGATAACCTGGCCCTGCGCGGGGTTGCCTTCGCCCAGCGGCACCGGGGCAAAGGCCGACACATCATCACCACGGCCATCGAGCACCACGCCATCGGCCACACCTGTGAGCAATTGGAGAAATACTTCGACTTCGAGGTCACCTACCTGCCGGTAGACCAATACGCGATGGTAGACCCCGATGATGTGCGGCGAGCCATTCGCAAGGACACCATCCTCATCAGCGTGATGGCCGCCAACAACGAAGTGGGCACCATCCAACCCATCGCCGAAATCGGTAAGATCGCCCGCGAACATGGCATTCCCTTCCACACCGACGCGGTGCAGGCCGGGGGCACACTTCCCCTGGACGTAAATGAACTCCAGGTGGATTTGCTCTCCCTATCCGCCCACAAATTCTACGGCCCGAAAGGCGTCGGTATGTTGTACGTGCGCAAAGGCACTCCCCTGTTGCCGATTCAAACCGGCGGCGGTCACGAGCGACAACGGCGCGCGGGCACAGAGAACGTGGCCGGCATCGTGGGTCTGGCTACCGCCCTCAAGCTGGCCTACGACCACGCCGCCGAGAACAACTCACGCATCACCGCCCTCCGCGAGCAACTGATCCAGGGCGTGCTGGAGCGCATACCCGACGCGCAACTCACCGGTCATCCAAGCCAGCGCCTGCCCAACAGCGCCAGCTTCGTCTTCAAGTACATCGAGGGCGAATCCATCCTGCTGCATCTGGACGCCCTGGGTATCTGCGCTTCCAGCGGCTCGGCGTGCAGTTCCGGCTCCCTGGAACCCTCCCACGTGCTGCTGGCCATGGGCATTCCGCCGGAAATAGCCCACGGCTCCTTGCGCCTGACCCTGGGCCGGGAGAACACCGAGGAAGATGTCAATTACGTCCTGGAAGTTCTCCCCGGCATCGTGGAGAAATTGCGCATGATGAGCCCCCTGTATCAGAAGCAATAACGGTCCCAAAGCGGACTGTAGCCGCCTCACAACAACACTAACATCGAGGTAGAGAACTGTGGAATACTCAGAAACCGTAATGGACCATTTCATGAATCCGCGCAACGTGGGTGTGATAGAGGACGCGGACGGCGTAGGCAAAAAGGGCAATCCGGTCTGCGGCGACCTGATGGAAATCTTCATCAAGGTGGAAGACGAGCGCATCGTGGACATCAAATTTCGCACCTTCGGCTGCGGGGCGGCCATCGCTACCAGCTCCATGGCCACCGAGATGGTGAAGGGCAAAACCCTGGACGAAGCTGAAGAACTGACCAATCGCGCCGTGGCCCAGGCACTGGGGGGACTTCCCCCCATCAAAATGCACTGCTCCAACCTGGCCGCCGACGCCATTCACACCGCCATCGCCGATTACCGACGGCGGCACAACGAACACAAGGGACTCTGAGGTGAAGATGCTGGAATACTCCGAGACAGTGATCGAACACTTCCAAAATCCGCGCAACGTGGGCATCATCGAAGACGCCGATGGGGTGGGCAAGATGGGCAGCCCGGTGTGCGGCGATCTGATGGAAATCTACATCAAGGTACAGGACGACCGCATCACCGACATCAAGTTTCGCACCTTCGGCTGCGGGGCGGCCATCGCCTCCAGCTCGATGCTCAGTGAGATGGCCAAGGGCAAGACCCTGGAAGAGGCCCTGCGCCTTACCGACGATCAGGTAGCCCAGGCTCTGGGCGGCTTGCCAGAACAAAAGTTACATTGCTCCAATCTGGCTGCCAGCACTTTACACAAGGCCATCGAAGACTACCGACAGAGGCATCATGGGGGAACCTAACCAGGCATCGGCCCAAAGAACAAAAGTAGTAGTAGCCATGAGCGGCGGGGTGGACAGCTCCACCACAGCGGCTATACTCCTGGATCGCGGTTATCAGGTCATCGGGATGATGATGCGCCTCTGGGCAGAGGATGATGTAGCCGGCCAGGAGATAAGCGCCAATCGCTGCTGCTCCACCGAGGCCGTGGCCGATGCGCGACGCGTATGTCAATTGCTGGGCATCCCTTTCCACGTGGTGAACTACGAGCAAGAGTTCAAACAGCACGTGGTGGACACTTTTGTGGCGGAATACAGTCGCGGGCGAACTCCCAACCCCTGTTTGTACTGCAATCGGCACATAAAATTTAACCTTCTCCTGCACCATGCGCTCAAACTGGGCGCTGATTACCTGGCCACCGGGCACTACGCGCGGATACGGGAGGTCAACGGCACATACCAACTCTGGAAAGGAGTAGACCCCGTCAAGGATCAATCCTACGTGCTCTACATGCTGGGGCAGGAAGAATTGCGGCATCTGCTGCTCCCCCTCGGCGAGTTCACCAAAGCGGAGGTGCGAGCCATCGCCCAAGAGCACGCACTGCCCGTCGCCGAGAAAGAGGAGAGTCAAGATTTGTGTTTCGTCCGCGACAACGACTACCGGCGCTTCCTGCGCCAATATGCTCCAGAAGCCATCCGACCAGGTCCCATCTTCGACAGCGCGGGCCGGTTATTGGGCGAGCATAAGGGATTGCCCTTCTACACCATTGGGCAGCGTAGCGGTCTGGGTATCGCCGCGCCGGAGGCGCTGTACGTCCTGGACATTGACCCCGCCCGCAATGCCCTGATCGTGGGGCCGGCCTCCGAGTTGGGGCGCAGCCAGCTCATCGCCGAGGAGGTGAACTACATTGCCGGACACGCTCCGCCGGCCCCATTGCAAGTCACGGCCAAGATTCGCCGGCAGGCGCGTTTGGCGCGGGCCACGCTGACCCCCTTGGACGGGAACAGGGCGCAATTGACCTTCACCCATCCCTTGCGGGACATCACCCCTGGCCAGGGGGTGGTTTTCTACCAGGGCGAGGTGGTGGTGGGCGGCGGGATTATCGCGCAGGCCCTTTAGGTGTGCCTGAGCCTCCGGTTAGACCACCGAGGTCTGGGCAGGAATCAGCCACAGAATCACGCGGAATTACACGGAAATTTCTGTCTGCTTCTGTAGCTATCGAGGCTTGAAGTCCGAACTTTCAAACATGCTCTTAGGGGCATGGCGTGCCTCTCCATGGCCGCTCCGTAACCGACCTCCGCCGGGAGCGAGAAATCCACCCCGATTTGCGCTAGTTCACAAACGATGGTAGAATTTAGCCCGTGGAGGGATCGCATAGCTGGCCTAGTGCGCGGCACTCGAAATGCCGTGAGCCTCCGGGCTCCGTGGGTTCGAATCCCACTCCCTCCGCCTTCGATTCTCTTGACACAGACTGTAATTCATGGTAGAATTCCCTTCGACCTGCGGCACCGCACGGCGTGCCGCAGTTGCGTGTATCAAACACGCCCTCGGACCGAGGGAGACGTGCCGGCCCAAAAGCCGGTCCTCCACCGGGATGAAGGGGGCGGACGAAAATCAAAACGTAACCCAAGGAGGAAGTAAAAAGTGGCAGTAGTTTCTATGAAAGCGCTCCTGGAGACAGGAGTACACTTTGGCCATCGCACCCGGCGATGGAACCCGAAGATGAAGTCCTTCATCTTCACCGAACGCAACGGTATCCACATCATTGACCTGCAGCAAACCATCGTTCGCCTGGAAGAGGCCTACAACGCGGTGCGCGATACGGTCAGCCAGGGGGGCACCATCCTGTTCGTGGGCACCAAACGCCAGGCCCAGGACACCATCGCCACCCAGGCCCAGCGCTGCGGCATGCCCTACGTCAACTACCGCTGGCTGGGCGGCACCCTCACCAACTGGCGCA
>JACIWR010000283.1 GCA_014360845.1 Anaerolineae bacterium | reverse complement strand
CCCAAACGCTCGGCCAGCAACTCGGCCACGGCCCGGGCCCTCTCCAATCCTCCATGCGGCGCTTCATAGATGACATGGGTGCGACGCATCAGCACATCGCTCAGCGTCAGAGCCATCTCGTGTTGCACGGCGTAGATGGCCTCTGCCATCAGATAAGGGAGAGAGGGCACGATACGCTCTCCCAAAGCGGGGTTCTGTTCGATGTAAGCCAGAATCCAGCGGGCGTCGCCGCCGTAGACATCCACCAGGTGCCTGCCCACGACCGGGTCCAGGCCGCTCACGGGCACCCGCTCTATCCGCGCGCAATCCAGCGGCTCCTTGGTGCGACAATCACATTGAGCCGAGATACCGAACTCCCGGGCCAGTTTCTTCTGGACGCGGTTGGTCACCTGTTGTCCCATAAGCCGGTGAGTGGTCAGTTTGCCCCCGGCAATGGTTATCAGGCCCGAGGGGCTTTCGATGATCTCATGTTCGCGGGAGATGAAGTAGGTGCCGCCTGGGGCAAAGATGAGTGGACGCAGTCCGGCAAAGGTGCTGATGATGTCTTCCGGCCCGATTTGCGCGCCGGGGAAGATGTGCCACACCGCTTCCAGCAGATAAGCGACGTCGTCCGCGCTGGCGGCCGGATTGTCCAGGTCGCCCTGATAGTCGGTATCGGTGGTGCCGATGAGGGCGAACTCGCCCCACGGGATGAGGAAGACGTGGCGTCCATCGCGGGGAGAGTCGAAGGCCACGGCGTGCTGGCTGACCAGTCGCGTGCGCGGGATGACCAGGTGGATGCCTTTGCTGGGCCGGGTCAGAGGCTCGTTTCGCCGGTTATCCATCTGGTGCAAGCCGTTGACCCAAACCCCGGCAGCGTTGACCACGACCCTGGCCCGCACCTCGATTTCTCGCCCGCTGATTTCATCCCGGACCTGCGCGCCGATGACGCGCCCCCCTGACTTCATCAGCCCCACCACTCGTGCGTGATTGACCAGCACTGCCCCCTGGAAATGGGCCGCTTTGGCCGTCATCAACGTCAACCGCGCATCATCTACCTGAGCGTCGTAGAAGCGGGCCGCACCGAGCAAGCCCCGCCCGGCGACCAGGGGCTCGCGGCGCTGCACCTCCGGTGGCCGCAGCCAGCGATGGACCTGGACGTTGCGGAACAGTCCCAGTGCGTCGTACAGGGTGAGACCGGCGCGCAGCTTCCACGGCGGCGGCTTTTGCCCCCGGTAAAGGGGGTACAGAAAGGGGAGCGGTCGCACCAGGCGGGGGGCGACTTTGCGCATCACGCGTCGCTCGTTGCAGGCCTCGAACACCAGCTTGAACTGATAATACTCCAGGTAACGGATGCCGCCGTGGATCAGCCGCGAGGAGCGGCTGCTGGTTCCACTGCCGAAATCGTTCTTTTCGACCAGAGCAGTGCGCAATCCCCGCAGCGCCGCATCGCGGGCCACGGCCACGCCGGTAATGCCGCCGCCGATGATTAGCACGTCGAACTCTTCTTGGGACAGCCGCTCGATGTTTTCCCCGCGAGTGGCCGCCGAGAAAGAGCAGTTCGCTGTTGTGTCGTCCATGATGGTCCTCTCCTTCATGATTGCAGTAGGATGCCTGGATTCATGATGCCCGCGGGATCGAGGGTGCTCTTGAGGGCTCGCAACACCTGCATGCCCCCGGGTCCTATCTCTTCTTCGAGCCAGGGCGCGTGGTCGCGACCGATGCCGTGGTGGTGGGTTAGCGTGCCACCAGCGGCCAGGATGGCGTCGGTAGTGGCTCGCTTCACCGCCTGCCACTGGGCTTGTTTGGCCAGCGGATCGGGGTCGGCCACCTGACGGCCCAGGAAGGTGGAGTAGAGGGAAGCGCCCTGAGCATAGGCGTGGGAGACGTGGGTCATCACGTAACCGGGGCCGCCACCGTTCTCCGTGATGGACTTCTTCATCGCCTGCACCATGGCCGTGTAGAGATTCAGCAGGTTGGACCAGGTGGTGGCCGTCTCCAGGGTGTCCACCATGATGCCATGACCGAGCAGGGTATCGCGCAAATAGGGCTGAGCGTAGCGCTCGCGCCTCCACGAGCGTCCCACCGTCTGCCCCAGGGAGAGGCCGCCGTAGTCGGCGCATATTTCCAGAGCCACATTCCACTGCCGGGCAACCCAAGGGGTATCTCCTTCGAAGCCGAGCAGCATCAGGGTGCTTCCCGTGGTCAGATCGTAGCCCCGCATCTTCAGGTAGCGCTCGAGCAGGGTATCGGCCAGACGGCGCAAGCCGTGGTGCTCGTGCCCCATCACCGCGTAAGCAGCCGTCTCCGGCGCATCCGAGAGGCGGATAATGGCCGGGTGCAGTTGGCGGTGTTGCATCAGGTCACGAAAGGCGGCAACGCTATCCTCCAGGCTGTGGAACAGGATGCCACGATAGTCCTGGGCTTGCGGAAGGGGATGAATGCGCATGGTGGCTTCGGTGATGACGCCGTAGGTGCCCTCAGAGCCGAGGAGCAGTTGTAGCAGGCTGGGACCGGCGGCGGTGGCAGGGGTGTCTTTCGTTTCGAGAATGCCGATGGGGGTGATGACCCGCACGGCCTGGGTCATGTGCTCGATTTTGCCGTAGCCGATGGAGTTCTGTCCGGCTGAGCGGGTGGCGATCCAGCCGCCCAGGGTGGAGAACTCGAAGGATTGGGGGAAGTGGCCCAGGGTGAAGCCCTGCGCGTTCAACTGGGCCTCCAGCTCCGGCCCCGTCGCTCCGGCCTGGATGCGGGCCGTGCGCGAGGTGGTATCCACCGAGAGTACCCGGTCCAGCCGCGCCAGGTCCAGGGTGATAATCAAGCGGTCGTCGGCCGGTGGCTCGACGCCGCCCAAAACGGAGCTGCCGCCGCCGAAGGGGATGACGGCGACGTCGTTGTCGGCGGCCCAGGCCAGCAGAGAGGCAATCTGTGCTTCGTCGTCTGGGTACACGACGACGTCAGGAGGATAGGGGACGTGTCCGGCACGCAGGCGAACCAGGTCGCGGTAGGCTTTGCCGTAAGCGTGCTCGATGCGGGCCCGTTGATCGGTGCGCACCGCATTTTCGCTCAGGAGCTTGTGCAGGGCGGAGAATTGCCGGGGGTTCAAGCGGGGTGGGCGCAGAGAGATGTCTTCGAGGGGTATGGGGGGCGTCTCGTGAGCTATCCACTCTTCGGGTATTTCCAGCCACGCTTGCAGCGTGGGCCAAAAGGCCGTTCGGCCCTCCAGCGGGTAGCTCTGATCCAGCGTGCCCCATCCCCACCAACGCAGGTTTAGTACGTCCATGGACTGTTCACTCCTCGATGAGTTATTTCGATTTTGTGGACTTGTGCCGTTAAGTACTCAAAGTCGGGCCCGTGGCCCGACGCGGATACTTGTGAAGGGCAGCCAGTTCCCGCCGCCCCCATGGGGCGGAACCATCTGGTCGGCTGCTATACTTGTTCCTCTGCCCGGCGTCGTCCCTTGTAGCGGAATTGTTTCTCGTAGAGCTGGCGCAGGGTTTGGATGGTATCGGCTTCATGCGGGCCTTTGTCTTCGCGGAGGCGAGAGATACGGGCAAAACGCAGCGCCAGCCCCGACCGGTACTGACTGCTCTTTTGAATCTCGTTGAACAGTACCTCCACGACCACTTCCGGTCGGACGAAGACGGTGCTTCCTTTGCGCCTTTGTTCCAGGTTAAGCAGTCGTTCCGTCATCGTCTGGAATTCGGCATCGGTCAGGCCTTTGAAGGTTTTGCCCACTACCAGGTATTCGCCGCTTTCAGCATCACGGGCGGCCAGATGGTAATTGGAGAGCCAGCCGTGTCGCCGTCCGTAGCCCCAATCGGCGGCCACGATGACCAGGTCCAGGCTGATGACGTGCTTGAGTTTGAGCCAGGATTTTCCCCGCACTCCGGGGGTGTAGGCGCTGCCCAGAGCTTTGGCCATCACCCCCTCGTGACCGTGGCGATAGGCGTCTGCGGCGAAGGCTTCTCCTTCGGCCTTATTTGGGGGGATCAAACGGCGCACCAAATTCAGTTCCCCGGCTACTTTCTGTAGAATGCCCCAGCGTTCCTCGTTGGGCATGTCCACCAGTGGTTTGCCCTCTGTGTAGAGGACATCAAACAGGTGGAGTTGCACAGGGATTTCTGCGATTGTGGCGGCCACCTCGTGCCGGCGTCGGAAGCGGCGCATCAGATGCTGAAAGGGCAGGGGACGTCCCTGCTTGTCTACTGCCACCACTTCCCCTTCTAAAATGGCTTCACTGACCAGCAATTTGTCTCTGATCTCTGCTACCACGTCCGGCAGGCTGGCGGTGACATCAGCCAGATGACGCGAGTAAATGCGCACCTCATCGCCTCGCCGGTGAATCTGGACCCGGGCCCCGTCGAGCTTGTACTCCAGGGCGACCCGGGTCCCGTAGCGGGCGAAGACTTCGCTGAGGTCGTCGGCTGTCTGGGCCAGCATGGGTTTGATGGGGCGGAACAGGCGCAGGGTGGCTTTTTTCAATCCGGGTTCCCCTTGGGTCAGGGCAACCAGAGCCACCTCGCCCAAATCGCTCCACAGTTGATTGGCGCGGCGCACCAGGCGCCCCTTGACCGCAGCGGCCCTGGCAATGCCCTCCAGCATGATGCCCTCGCTCACCCCGTGACGCATCTCCCCGGAGATGACTTTGACCAGGTATTTGGCCTCGAGGGGGGTGGCGCGCTCCAGCAGACCGCGGAGCAGGGCTTCCTTGCGAGCGCGGGAGCCTTGCCCCAGGGTTGCAGCGATCTCCTCGAAGTGGTGAAATACTTCCAGGATGGTCAGGGGCGGTGAAGTGGGGGGCTGGCGGCGAGCGCGCTCCAGCAGCAGCCGCACCGCCTGACCTCCATCCACAGCCTGCGCGAACACCTCTTCGCGGAGTGAAGGGGGCGCGTCTACCAGCTCGTTGACTACGGCCATCACCGCCTTCCAGCTCACGTTCAACGTCCGGCCATCCCATTCTGGGAATATTTGCCCGATGACCAGGCGCACGGCGGGGGGAATCTCTTCGGGCGAGAGCTGATTTAAGAAGTCGGCCAGGAGAGCAGCCAACTCCGAACGCTTGCTGGTCTGCTCCAGTTTTTCACCCAGTTGGGCCAGTTGGACAAAGGGAGTGCTCATTTCCAGACCTCTTTATGGGCGGCCATGTTCACGCGGGTTTTACTCAAGATTTACAGCGCTTCTACTGCGCTCGCGGAGAGGGCGTGCTACAATGAACTCGAATCCACTGCCACAGGGAGGGTTAGGGCACTCATGTCCGTGAAGCGAGCTTTTGACCCGCTTCGTTGTCTGATTTTGATCTCTGTTCTCGTCCTGGGCCTGACTTTGTTACCCACTCCCCAGACGAAGACGAATAAATCGGGCAAGGCGAATTTGATTCCCTTTCGTCGTCATGGGCCGCAATTGATGTGCACGGTCACGCGCTCATGCCGGGCGTCGCCGGAGGTCGTTGCCGAAGCCGTGGGTAACGTGGGGTTATTTCTGCCCTTTGGCACTCTGTTGTGCCTGGGTCTCCGCCGGCGGAGATATGGCCCGTGGCTGTGTGTGTTGTTGACCGCGCTGGTCGGTCTGGTTTTCAGTCTCGGCATTGAGATGGCGCAGTTCCGGATGTCCACCCGCTACACCGACATAGACGACGTAATCCTCAACGGCAGCGGTGCTCTGCTGGGCGCTTTATTGGCGCTGGCACTTCGCCGGGGAGGGGCTGTCTGGTCGCCTGCCAGGCGCTGGAGCGAGGTCCCTATCTCCCCGCGACACCGTTAGTTCCCCGCATCGCCCTCTAATTATACCACACATTCCTCGCAGACGGCTAACAAGGCCGATTGTTCCCGCGGGGTTGTCCTCCACGAGAAGACCCCGCCGTTGGCGGGCGAGCTGTCACTGACCTCTGGCTGGGCCAGGGGCTTGCTTTGCTGTCCCGCAGTTGTACTGCGGGACAGACTCACCACTGCGCTGATGGGCGAGCTGTCACTGACCCCTGG
>JACIWR010000282.1 GCA_014360845.1 Anaerolineae bacterium | reverse complement strand
GAGCACGCAGAGTTCGCAGAGATTCATAGATTTTCTCAGCGATCTCGGCGTTCTCTGCGGTGAAAAAGGGAACCAGAATCGCATCAACACGATTGGGGAAGACTACCTGCAGCATCAACGTGTAAAAAAGATGACAAATGCTCACTGCACACCCTGCCTGAAAAACAAGCGCAGGGGCCACGAGGAGGCCCAGCGGCGCGGCGAGTACAACCCGTAGAGCAAGGCGATGGCCCCGACAAAAAACAAATTCGGCCAGTAGAATATCCCCATCCAACACGCCAGGTACAGGGGGACGAGCACCACCGGAAAGGATTGATGAACCACGTGCAGGCGATCTCGCTCCGGCCCCTGGAAGCTTTCGTCGTAGGGGTCCGACATGTTCCCTTGAATGCATCCCCGCCAGGCCCGCCCAATGGTCACCACCAGCAGAGGCAGGTAAAAAACAACCAACGGCCAGGCCAGGCTAATCTGCACTCCTAAGCCAGGTACGGATACACCGGGCAAATCGCGCAGCAGGACCAGCAACACCACGCCCAGCACAACCTTCTCCATCTCCAGACTGAGCGCGTAGAGACGAGAAATAGCTTCATAACCCTGACGCACGGCGAAAGTGCGCGTGCCCGTGGAGGCATCGCGCTGCCAGTCCCGCCACTGGTGGCCTGCGTCTGAGGATAGGCCCCGCACGGTGGCGTAAACCACGAAAGCCAGCGCACCCCAGGTGAACAGGCGACCGAAGGCGGCGAAGACCAGCATCGCCGGCAGAGTTTGCTGCGCAGCCACCGTCGCCGCCAGACCCCATCCGCCGCGCTCTTTCAGTCGCAAGGGAGGCATAGAATAAAAGGTCGCTACGCACACCCACACACCCCATATTGCAGCAAACCAGGGCTGACGCAGGAACGACCAGCCCACGGCAACGCTGACCAGCAGCACCAATACCAGCACCGCAACGGCCACCCTCGTGCTCACCCCGTGGAAAGCGTTGCGTTTCCCGTGCAGCCGGTCCAGTTCACGGTCGGCGAAGTCGTTGATCAGGTAGCCATACCCCGTGCCCAACAAGCTGAACAGACCAAAAAAGAGCACGCGCCCCATGTAGCCCAGCGAGAAGTCACGGTAGACCAGGGCCAGGTAAAAGAAAGCCGCCGCGTTCTGAAACACTGAGTTGTAACGGATGATCCCCCAATCGCGCCAGGAGATGAATTTCAAGATTTTCTTCACTGTCCTTACCCTATTCGGTGATGGTAGACCCGATGACAAAGGTGAACGAGCTTCGTGCCGGTAGATCGTAGGTGAAAGTAAACACCTCCCCCTGAATCCGCCGGGTTTCAAGGGCCCCTTTTCCCGCCAAGTTGTCAAATACCTTCAGTGCACCATGGTCCTGCGGAAAGCCTGTCACCTCCAATTGCAGAGCATTCCAAGTCGTCCTCGTTAGATTCACTACCCACAATGCCAGCTCATTCTCTTCTTCAGACACTTCCCGACGACCAGCAAGGACAAGGAGTTCCGATGGCGCGGACGCGGCAACCAGGTCCGTGCCTCCCAGGTGATTGTAGAAATTGACATAGACCCAGTAGGCCGGCTTGGGCTGCCAGTCAGCCGACCAGTCACAGAACAGTCCCAGCCGATCGTAGCCCTGGTGCATGCCCGGAAACTCGGCCATCGAGAACTGGATGGGATTGATGCCCTCTCGCCAGAGCAGGGGCAGAACGTAGCTATGCCACAGCGCCCCTTCCTCACCATCGCTCCAGTACTTGGTGTTGCCGTACTCGTTGATGTACACTGGCTTGCTGTAGGTCAGGAGTGGCTGCCCCCGTTCGAGGCCTGCGCTGAAGTCAAAGCTGGATACGTAACGGTGATAGGTCAATCCATCCAGCAAAGCATCACCGCCGTAATCTTCCAGCAGTGCCCGGGTCAACTCCGTGCCGCAACACTCCGAAAGACCCACCACGCGGATGGCCGGGTCCACCGCCTGCGCTGCGTCGTGGGCGGCCCGCACCACGGCGACCAGGTCAGCCATCTCCCAGTTGCTCCAAAAGCAAAGCACAGCCGGGTCCTGCCCACAAGCCAGGTCTGGCTCGTTCACCGGTTCCAGAATGATGTGCTGCGGTGGATAATCCAGGGCGTCCACCAGGTAAGTGAGCGTGGCCCGGATGTACTCCTGGTACTCGGCCAGGTCGGCAGGGGGATAAGTCGAGTACGGCCCTGTATCCCCATTGGCACTGAGCCAGCCAGCCAGGTAGGGCAGGTGGATCATCAGTGTCACGTCCGCATCACGCAGGGCCTCGAAGCAATGGCGATAGGTGATATGCCTGCCAAACCAGGGCAGAGGTTCCTCCAGGCGAAAACCGGCCCAATGGACATGCTGCGGGTCCGGATCGTCGTTGGCCGGCTCGATGAAGCTCTGCATCAGGGGCACCCGCACTACCCGCGGGGCCAATTCCGCATATCGCGCCCGCCACAATCCGGCGTCCTCGTCCGTCCACCAGCCGTTGGTGCCGTACTCCCGCGGCCCCGGCCCCAGGACCTTCTCGTAATCCACGGTCACCATGGCCTCGGGAGCAGAAGTTGGGAGCGCTCTATCCAGATCCGGGGTGGAAGTAGCGCCCCCGATGTTCCCTACCCGGCAGCTTACCACCATGGCAAGCACCGCCAACCCCAGGCACGTCGTCCATAAGGCGAGCCGCTGTCCCTGGTTCATGGCACGTACTCTCTGAGCGTAACGGGCAAATAGACCCGCTCAGTCAACCACGGCGCGCGCACTACAAAGCAGCGAGAGCTGCTGGCGGGCAGGTCCGCGCTGAAAGCCAGAGGCGTGCCCGAGACGGATTGCGTTCCCACGGGGCTCAGACCCGCCATGGTATCGTATATTGTTAAAGTGGCTTCATCCTGGGGGAAGTCCGTCACCTCAAACTGCACCCCGCTGTATGCCGTCCCGCTGCGATTGGTCACCCACACAGCCAACAGAGCGGCACCATCTTCACCCGACTTCTTACCCGCTACCACGTCCAACCCTGTAGGAGCGGTGGAAGAGACAATGATCGTCCCTCCCAGATGCGTGTAGAAGTTAGCGTACACCCAATACGCCGGCTTGATGGTCCAATCCTCTCGCCAGTCGTGAAACAGTCCCATACTGTTGTAGGGTTCCCCCAAGGTAGGCCATTCGCTAAACGGATACTGCAGTGGGGCAATGCCCGCTCGCCACAATTCACCCAGCACGTAGCTGTGCCACAGTCCACCGGCAGTCCCCTCGCTACGATAGCTGAGGCTCCCGTATTCATCGGCGTATACAGGCCGTCCATAAGCCTTCAACGTCTCTCCCCGTTCCAACAGCGCGGTAATATCGTAGCCGGAAGAGTAGCGGTGGTACGAAAAGCCGTCCAGATAAGCGCTTTCTGTGGGATAATCAGCCAGCAAAGTCTCCACCACATCCGTACCACAACACTCGGCCAGGCCGACCAAGGCAATATCCTCATCCACGGCTTCGATGGCTTCCTGGGAAACACGGACGGTGGCGGCAATGTCGGCCATAGTCCAGTCCTGCCAAAAACAAGGGACGACAGGGTCAACTCCGCAACCCAGATCGGGCTCGTTCATCGCCTCCAGCACGATGCGCTGCGGAGGAAAGTTAATCGTCTCCACCAGATAGCGCAGCACGGCGAGTAGAAATTCACGATACTCGTCCCAATCATTGGGGGGATAAGGTGCATAACCCCCTGGATGGGATGCATTGTCGCTGAGCCACGGTGCCAAGTAGGAGGGGTGCATCAGGATGGTCACTCCGCTATCGCGCAAGGCCTCGAACCAGGCGCGATATGTAGAGGTACGTCCTCCATCAGGAACAGGGAACGTGGTTTCGAACTGGAACATCGTCCATTCAATGCTGCTAGCATCGTCGTTGTCGTTGATCGGCTCAAGAATGGCATGAGAAATGGGCAAGCGGAACATGGTCGAAGCGCTTTCCTCGTACCGGGACTGCCACAATGCAGCATCCTGATCCGTCCACCACACGTTGGTGCCATACCCTTCCGGCCCCTGGCCCAGGGCAGCACTCCAGTCCACAGTTATCTGCGGACTCTGGGCCACACTCATATCCACCCACACAGCATTCCCTGCCAGGCAAAGAGCCACGACCAGAGGAAAAACAAGCCAACTTCCGCGAGGGCGACCCATCACTTCCCCCCAAGCGGTTGCACCTTCTCCTGCGTCCGATAATGGGCCAACAGGCGACTTACCTGTTCCCACACCCGTCTGAACATCTCGGCATAGCGAGTCAAGTCGTCACGGCGGATCACCAGCGTATCCCGCCAGCTCAGGTCCGAATCCCGTAGAAAGGCCAGCAAAAGGATAGCCGAGGCCCCGGCATACGAAATCAGCGAGGAGACTGCCGCCCCACCAATCCCCCAGCGCGGAATCAACACCCAGCTCAATCCTACATTCATCACCAGCGCCCCAACCGCGGCCAGAATGGACATCTGCTGACGGTCGCGGCTGGAGAAGTTGCGGGTCAGCACTTTGTAAACGGCCATACTCAGTATTCCCGGCAGCAAGATAAACAAAGGTACCAGAGCGGGCCAATAGGCCGGTCCGTAGAAAAGCGGGATAGCCACCCAACCCACCGTCGCCAGGCCCAATGTCGCCAGCGCGGTGATGAAAATCGTGTGGCGGCATACCTCCGCTGTCAAACCGTGAACGCGCTCGCTTGGTGTCGCGGATAGCCTGGGAAACAGCGCCACTCCCACAGAATTAGGGATGTACCAGCCTAACTCGGCAATGTTCGTGGCGATGACGTAGAAAGCGACCTGGGCCGGGTCTAAGAACAGAGCCAGCAGGTACACGTGCAAACGATAGTTCAAATGCCCCACCAAGGTTTGCACATAAGACTTGAAACCATACCTCACCGATTCGACGAGTAAATCGAAGTGTAACCCCAACCGCAAGGGGACAACGCGGTTTACAAGAACCAGTCCCAGAATCGCCGAGGCAACCGAGGCGACAACAAAAGCCAACACAGCTCCCGACGCCGCCTTGCGAAAGACAACCAGGATGAGGAACATCGCTACCAGTAAAGTGAACTGGCCCACCAGGCGGCGCAGGTTGTACAAATTGAAACATTGCACAGCTCGCAGAATGGACATCATATACAGGTCCAGCATAAAGAAAGGCAAAAGCACAAGCACCAATGTAAACTGGGCCGCCGTCAGCCCCGACAAAAACGTGCGCAGGATCACATCCCGGGCCAGCCACAAGACGAATGCTGTCACCGTGCTGATCACTATTGCCAAGACCAGGGCATTGGCCACCACCGCCTCAGCCGCCCGCTCTTTACGCCCCATCAAATAGATATTGGACTGTACGATACCCGGATCAACAAAATTGGCCACGGTAAAAGGAGCGGTCATGGCCAAAGCCAACACGCCCCGTGCCGTCGGCTCCAGCGTCCGCGCCATCAAGACGCCGATGAGAAAATTAACTCCGATCAGTACTACCTCAGTAGCAAAAATACCCAGCACATTCCGTGCAAATTTCATGGTTTGGAGCCTTTCAGGACTGCCAGGGGACGAAGGCGAACCACCGGCCGGGCAATGGCATGGTTCTGCAGAGCCTGCACCACAGCTTGCGGGCCATCGTCGGAATAATGAGACAACAGGAACTCCAACCTGCCGGTATAAGTGTACAATCGCGTGATGCCTCCGTCATAAGTGATCGCCAGCCGTTGCGCGGTCCACCCCGCACCATGGTTCACCGAGCACAAAGCGGCCTCTGCCCCTTCACCCGCCACACACAGATATGACGATGTCTGACATGTGCCGGGCATCAACACTGGCTGTCCCGTGTCGGCAAAAGGCCCACTATCCGAAATCCAACGCGGAGGCACGACCCGCGCGGCGTTGTGGCGATGCACCCACAGCTCCCGACCGATTACCTGCTCGCGGCGGATGGAAAAGTGAACCGAGACCCAGAGCAACACCGGCGCCGGCAA
>JACIWR010000281.1 GCA_014360845.1 Anaerolineae bacterium | reverse complement strand
CGCTAATCCGCTCCCCATCCGTTTACCCCCCCACGGGTGCTTTTCACCCCCAAGTCTGTTATAATGACACCTGATCTCAGACCTCCAGGCCATCCACGACCTCGGAGGCCTGGTCAGGATGGAGGTCTACCATGAACTCACGTCGTTTCACTCCCCTTTTCATCATCGTGGCCGTCTGCCTGATCGCGGCTCTGCTCCCTCGACCCGGCGTGTGGGGACAGAACGGCACGCCGCCGCGCGGTGCCACGCCAACGCCGCCGCCCGCCGCCTTCACCGTCCCGCCCGCAATCCGGCCCAAGATCGAGCCCGACCTGCTCAAGCAATTGCTCACTGCCGGCGACGATGAACCCGTGGCCTGTCTGGTCCACCTCCGCGCCGCCACGGACCTGAGCCCCTTCGTCGCGGCCGAGGTCAGCATCCAGGAACGGCGACGCATGCTGGTCTCCGCCCTGCAAGCCACCGCCGACGAGACCCAGGCTCCCCTGCGCGCTTACCTGGCCCAGGAACAGAGCCTGGGACGGGTGGAACGTTTCACGCCCTACTGGATTTTCAACGGCCTGGCCGTCGTCGCCCAACGAGAAATCATCCTGGCCCTGGCTTCTCGCCCCGAAGTGGAAATCGTCCGCGCGGACCACAAGCGTTATCTGCCGGAAGGACGGAAGGATGGAAGCCGGTCCTCCACTCTTCCAACCCTCCAGTCATCCCCCCCAGAGTGGAACATCTCTCGCGTGCGCGCCGACCTCGTCTGGGAGGCGCTGGGCATCGTCGGCAGCGGAGTGGTGGTCGCCAACATGGACACGGGCGTGGACCTTTATCACCCGGCGTTGCTCACCCGCTATCGAGGCTACAACCCCAAAGGCTTGCACGTTCACGCGGGCAACTGGTTCTGCGCCACCAACGAGGGCTACGCCTACCCCGGCGATGGGCACAGTCACGGCACGCACACCATGGGCACCATCGTCGGCGGCGACGGTCTCGGCGTGGCCCCCGGCGCGCAGTGGATCGCGGTCAAAATCTTCACCAACTCCGGCTATTCCTACGATAGCTGGATTCACGCCGGGTTCCAATGGCTGCTGGCCCCCAACGGCGATCCCGACCTGGCCCCCGACGTGGTCAACAACTCCTGGGGCGGCGACAATGGCGCCGATGAGACCTTCCGTCCCGATGTGCAAGCCCTGGTCGCTGCCGGCATCGTGCCCATCTTCTCCGCCGGCAATGATGGCCCCTATTCCTCCTCGATGAACGCCCCGGGCAGCTTCCCGGAGACCATTGCCGTGGGCGCGACCGATGCCGACGACGTGCTCGCCGGCTTCTCCTCTCGCGGCCCATCGCCCTGGGGTGAGATCAAACCGGAGGTGGTGGCCCCCGGCGTGAACGTGCGCTCCAGCGTGCCCGGCGGCGGTTACGCGGTGAAGAGCGGTACCTCCATGGCCGCGCCCCACGTCACCGGCATCGTGGCTCTCATGCTCCAGGCCAATCCCGCCCTGAGCATCGCCCAGATAGAGCAAGCGCTGACCAGCACCGCCACGCCTTTGGGCTCCCCCCAGCCCAACAACGAATACGGCTGGGGTCTGGTAGACGCCTATCGCGCCGTCATGGCCGTGGGCGACCTGGGCGCTCTAAGGGGGACGGTGCGGGCCTCGTCCGGTGCTCCTATCGGCGGGGCCACGGTCAGCGTCGCTCCCCGTGGCGGCGGCCCGGCCCTGACCACCACCAGCGACTCCGAGGGCAACTACCTTATCGGCCTGGCAGCAGATACCTACGACGCCACCGCCACCGCCTTCGGCTACTACCCGCAGACCGCCTACAACCTGATTATCGCCCCCGGCCAGACCGTCACCCAGCCCTTCACCCTGACCGCCAAACCGACGAGCACTCTGCTGGGCACCATCACCGAAGCGGGCAGTGGACGCCCCCTATCGGCCACCGTCAACGTGCTGAACAGCACACTGAGCACCACGGCTAGCGCGCAGACCGGCGGCTACAGCCTGGTGTTGCCCATCGGCGAGCACGAGGTGCGCGTCACCCATCCCGGTCATCGGGTGCTCACCGCCACGGTGACCATCCTCGCCGGACAGGCCACCATCCGCGATTTCAGCCTGCCCACCGCGCCCACCATCCTCCTGGTGGACAGCGGCCCCTACTACAACGACAGCCAGCGCACCTACTTCGAAAGCGCCCTCGACGAGCTGCGCTACCTGTACGACGAGCACCTGATCCGTCAGCCCTACGTCGAACCCCGTGACGTGCCCACCGCCGATCAGCTCATGAACTACGACATCGTCATCTGGTCCTCCCCACGAGATGCGCCGGGCTACGTCGGGGCCTCGACGGCCATCACCAACTATCTGACCAGCGGCGGACGATTGTTCCTCACCGGTCAGGACGTGGCCTATTGGGATGACGGCGGCAGCGGCCTCTTCTATGCTTCCTACTTCCACAAGTACATCATGGCCCGTTACGTGCGCGACGACACCGGCATCCACCAGATAACCGGCCTGCCCGATGACATCTTCTCCGGCTTGAGTCTGACCATCACCGGCGAGGGCGGGGCCAACAACCAACTCTGGCCCGACGAAGTCCGAGTGCACAACGCCGATCACGCCCGGGCGGTGCTGACCTATCAGGACGATGGTCAGGCCGGCCAATGCACCGACCTGTGCCGCCCTTACCGCGTCCTATACCTGCCCTTCGGCTTCGAAGCCATCAACGACGCCACCACCCGCCGCCAGGTGATGCAGCGCACCATAGACTGGCTGATGAGTCCCCGCCAGACGGCGGGCGTGGAACTGACTCCCACCCTGCAAACCGTCATCGGTCCGCCGGGCACCGCCGCCCATCACGTCCTCCGCCTGCGCAACACCGGCGAACTGGCCGCCGACACTTACTCCCTGTCCCTGTCGCCATCTGCCTGGCCTGCCAGCCTCTCCGCCGACCACCTGACCCTGGCCTCCTGCGCCACCGACACCCTGACCGTCACCGTGCAGATTCCGGCAGGCACCGACTGGAACGCCTCGGACACGGTGGTGCTCACCGCCACCTCGTCCCTCTCCCCTACTCTGGTACACACGGCCACCCTGATCACCAAGACGCCAGCGCCCATCCTGCTGGTGGACGATGATCGCTGGTATCACGTGCAGGACTATTACACCGCCGCCTTGCAAGCCAACGCCCTGGCCTACGATTACTGGAACGTGGGCTGGGATTGGGGGGATGGTCTGGGCAGTCCCCCGCTGAGCACCCTGCAATGGTACCCCATTGTGGTCTGGTTCACCGGCTACGACTGGGCCGCCACCCTCTCCGCCGACGAAGAGGCAAACCTGCTTGCTTATCTGGATAACGGCGGGCGACTGTTTTTCAGCAGCCAGGATTACCTGTACACCAACGGCCTCACCGACCTGGGCGGCCGTTACCTGGGGGTAATCAGCTACACCGAGGACCTGACCAGCACCGTGGTCACCGGCGTGCAAGGCAATCCCGTCGGCGATTCCCTGGGGCCTTACACCCTCACCTATCCCTTTCGAAACTGGAGCGATGCGCTCACTCCCACTATCGCCAGCGAGGCGGCCTTCCTGGGCGATCACGGCTATCCGGTCGCCGTGGCCCATCAGGGCGACAGATTCCGCACCGTGTTCTTCAGCTTCCCCTTCGAGGCCCTGGACCAGGCCGCGGCGCAGCTCACCATGGAACGGGTCATCGGCTGGCTGAGCTGGCTGGGCACCTCTACCTTCAGTGCCGACCGCACTCCCGTGGCCAGCGGCAGCACCGTGACCTATACCCTGGTGATGCGCAATGACCACTCCCAGGCCCTCGCCCGGGCCACCGTATCCAACACCATCCCGCCTCACACCAGCTACGTCCCCGGCTCGCTCCAACCCGCCCAGGCCATCTACCACTCGCTGACCCGGACCATCACCTGGCAGGGGCCGCTGGCCGCCGGCGCTGCCGTGACCCTCACCTACCGCCTGGCCGTGGACGATCCCCTGCCGGCAGCTACCTACATCACCAACGTGGCCCGCCTGGAGGACACCGATCACGGGCTCAGCTTCCGGCGGCAGGCCGTCGTCCGCGTCAACGCTCCGGACCTCTCACCCAGTACCTTCACCGTGAACCGGGATACCGCCCGGCCCGGCGACGTGCTCACCTACACCATCGTCCTGCGCAACGCGGGCATCATTGACGCCGTGGGAGCCAGCGTCTCCGCGCCCGTGCCCACCCATACCACCTACATCTCCGGCTCGCTGAGCGCGCTGGGCGGCGGTGTCCTTGACGACAGCGGCGGCTTCATGCACTGGGAGGGCACCGTGGGGGTAGGCCAGGCAGTGACCGTCACCTACGGCGTGGTCGTGCGCGACGCCTGGGTCACCGTCGTGGGCCAGGCGGATATTGAAGACGGCTACGGCGAGAGCCTCCAGCGACAGGCGGTCACCGCCATTGCGCCTTACCAGCGGATCTTTCCCCTGATCATGAAAGGATACCAGTCACCATAGGTTTATCACTGAAACGTGAAGACGTGAATTTCCACCTTCACGTTTCACGCTTCACGTTTCACGCTTCACGCCTCACGTCCAGCACATTGCATCCGCCACAAAATAGGGTATAATGTAAGCATGGGCACACTATACGTGGTCGGCACGCCAATTGGCAACCTGGAAGATATTACCCTGCGGGCACTGCGCGTCCTGCGCGAGGTAGGCTTGATCGCCGCCGAAGATACACGGCGCACGCGCAAGCTCCTGGCCCGCTACGACATCCACACCCCGCTGACCAGCTACTTCGAACACAACAAGTTGACCAAACTGGACACGATCCTGGCCGCACTACGCGAAAAGGACGTGGCCCTGGTCTCCGAGGCGGGCATGCCCGGCCTCTCCGATCCCGGCTACGAACTGATTCGCGCCGCCATCGAGGCCGGCGTGCCGGTGGTGCCGGTACCCGGTCCCTCGGCCCCCATTACCGCCTTGGTGGTCTCCGGCCTGCCCACCGACAGCTTCACCTTCCTGGGGTTTCTGCCCCGCCGGGCGCAGGAGCGCCGGCAGTTGTTGCAGTCAGTGGTCAACGAGCCTCGCACCCTGGTAGCCTTCGAAGCGCCCCATCGCCTGCTGAAGGCCCTGGAGGACATCGTTGCAATCCTGGGAGACCGGCCGCTGGCCGTCGTCCGCGAGGTGACCAAGCTGCATGAGGAAGTCTGGCGCGGGACGGCGCGGGAGGCTATCGCCTGGTTCACGGAGCACCCGCCGCGTGGCGAGTTCACCCTGGTCATCGGCGGGGCGACGGAACCGGAGCCATGGGACGAGGCGCGGGTGCGCGCCGAGATCGAGCGATTGTTGGCCGAGGGGGTATCGCATCGCGAGGCAGTTAAGATAGTAGCCGAGGCCTCCGGCTGGCCCCGCCGGGAGGTGTACCGTCTCGCTCTGAACCACCCTCCCGCAGGTTTGGAACCTGCGGGAGGGTAACTGAAAAGCGAGGTACGAGATGTAGCGGCGGACGGCCCTTCGATGAAGCTCAGGACAGGCCCTTCGCCAGGGCTCAGGACATGCCCTGTCCGCCCGGGGACGCGGCCACCCTTCGACTCCGCTCGGGGCGGGCTCAGGGCGCAGCAGCGGGCCGCCGCTACGCCTTTACACTAATTATACGAGGAGAACACGATGATAGACCTGGACAACGTCAGCATCTACAAAAAACTGGACCCCGATGACATGTTAGGCCGCATCAGCGAGCTGCCGATGCAGTGCCGCGATGCCTGGGCTAACGCGCAATGCCTCAGCGCGCCGGAAGCCTACCGCCGGGCCAGCAAAATCATCATCCTGGGCATGGGTGGCTCGGCCATCGGCGGGGCGCTGCTCAGCGACCTGGTGCGCTACGAATGCGCCGTCCCCATACTCCTCAACCGCGATTACACCGTCCCCGCCTGCGTGGACGCGCACACCCTGGTCATCGCCAGCAGCTACTCCGGCAACACCGAGGAGACCCTCATCTCCCTGGAACAGGCCATCCGGCAAGGGGGCA
>JACIWR010000280.1 GCA_014360845.1 Anaerolineae bacterium | reverse complement strand
GGTGTGCATCAGTTCTGAGGCGAGTTTGCGCCCTGTAGGGGCGACCGGCCGGTCGCTCCTACTTTCCCCGACGTAGCGGCGGGCGGCCCTTCGACGAAGCTCAGGGCAGGCCCTTCGACGAAGCTCAGGGCAGGCCCTGCCCGCCGTAGGCCGACACCCTTCGTCTCCGCTCAGGGCGCAGCCCTTCGATTTCACTCAGGGCGCAGCCCTTCGTCTCCGTCCCTCGACTCCGCTCGGGACGGGCTCAGGGCACGGCAGCGGTCGGCCGCTACGGGACAAACCTGCCCCAAACTGAAGCGCATCCCAACTATTCCGGGTTGGAGATTTTCGGCCCTGGCAGGCTTATGTTCACAGAAACGCAGGGTCTGCGACCTGGCGCAGGGCACACAACCCGCCCTCTATGGCCTCAGGGTCGACAGGCTCCATCGTCCCGGAGGGCAAGAGTGAAAGCTTCGGGAAGTAGTTCACGCACTGTAAAGACTCGTATATGACCCGATGTGCTGGCGATGATAACCCTGATGTCCAGACCAAATTCTGAGAGCACCTGCCGACAGGCTCCACAGGGGGTACCCCCGTCCTCGGTGACCACGGCAATAGCCTCGAACTGGCGCTCCCCTTCAGATACAGCTTTGGCCACTGCTGCTCGTTCGGCGCATATACCCAGTGGATATACTCCGTTCTCCACATTACAACCCGTATACACCCGCCCCGAAATCCCCAGCAATGCCGCCCCCACTTTGTACTTCGAATAGGGCGCGTAAGCGTACTCCCGCACTTGAGCGGCCTCGATGATTAGTTCGCTGTCTTCCATGACAATGTCTCCTCCCTGGAGGTTGATTACTGTGCGCAGTGTTGCGAATCGGGATGGTTCAGGATAGATCGCCCTTTGATCGGACAGCATACTGTCAACGAATGGTGGAACGAATAAACGAATGCCCCACCACCGCGATCTATTCGTTTATTCGTTGGATGTTTGTTGACAGAGAAGTCGTCCGAGCCAAGAAGCGAACAGGGAAAGCGCCGTTTCCCCCACCCCCGAGGCGCAGAGGTAGCGCCCCACTTAACCGTGGACGAGTCAATTTCGCCACAGAAACACACGGATTTTCACAGAAAGGTTAATCTTCTGTGCGGTTCTGTGGCCGGAAAAGCACCTTCACGACTACATGTGGAGCTACCAGCGCAAGGGCCTCAGAAGTATAACCCCATTTCCTTCAGAATAATGGACCATCCCTGCGAATCCCATGTAAATCCGCTGCTCAATTTTGTGGCCTGTTCGGCACCCTGCCCTCCCCTGTCACTGCGACTTTGTTCTGGCAGGCACTCCATACACCAGCGTGTTGGGCGGCACATCGCGCGTGACCACGGACCCCGCCCCCGTTTTCGCTCCCGCACCAATGCGCACCGGGGCCACGAGCATGGTATCGCTACCGATAAAAGCGCCGTCTTCGATCACCGTCTGGTGTTTGCGCTGCCCATCGAAGTTGCAGGTGATGGTCCCGGCCCCGATGTTCACCTCAGCGCCAACGGTGGCGTCGCCCAGGTAGCTGAAATGACCCATCTTGGTACCAGGCCCCAGATAGGAGTTTTTGATCTCGCCGAAATTGCCGATGTGTACGCCCGGACCGAGATGTGCCCCTTTCCGCAAATGAGAGAAGGGGCCGATGTCCACCCCATCCTCAACCCGGGCTCCCTCCACGACCGAGGCGCGTATCACACAGCGCTCCCCGATCTGAGAATCGCGCACCAGGGTGTTAGGGCCTATTTCGCAACCCGAGCCCACAATTGTCGCCCCCTGCAAATAGGTGTTGGGGTAAATAATCGTATCGGGGCTCAACTGCACAGTGGCCTCAATGTAAGTCGTCGCCGGGTCTACCAGGGTCACGCCGGAGAGCATCCACTGCTCATTGATACGCCGCCGCATGATGGCTTCCGCCCGCGCCAGATGCACCCGATTATTGATGCCCAACAGTTCTTCAGCGTCCTCAGAGACCAAAGCCTCTACTCGCTGACCACCGGCTACAGCTATCGCTATCAGATCGGTCAGGTAATATTCGCCTTTGGGACTCAACCTCAGGTCCGGCAATCGCGACCAGAGCCAATCCGCCGCAAAGCAGTAGACACCGGCGTTTAGCTCGCGAATAGACAACTGCGCAGGGGTGGCGACAGCTTCCTCAACGACGGCCATCACCCGCCCGTCGGTGCCACGCACTACCCGCCCGAAGCCCATGGGATCGTCGGCCTTAAGGGTCAGCATGGCGATGGCCGCGCCGCTGCGTTGTTGCAAATCCACCAGACGGCCCAAAGTGTCGGCGGTCAGGAGGGGCATATCCGCATAGCACACCAAGACCGCCTGACTGCGCCCGGCCAGAAGGGAGCGCGTTTGCAGCACGGCGTGCCCTGTGCCCAACTGCTCGGTCTGCTCCACGTATATGGCCGCTTCGCCCACGGTCTGCCGCACCCTATCAGCTCCGTATCCGACCACGAGGACCGGTCTATCGGCGCTGAGCCGGGTTGCCGTCTCCACCGCGTAGCACACCATGGGTTTGCCCGCCAGGTGATGCAGCACTTTTGGCACCTGGGATTTCATGCGTGTGCCCTCACCCGCCGCTAGGATAACTACGGCTACTTTTGTCATCCTAACACCTCTTTAAACAAAAAGTGACCAAGAGAGTTCCCCACCACCCGCGGGAAAACACACCTTGATCACTACTTCAAGGTGATAAGCATATCCATCACCTGAGAACTGATCCTGCTACGAGGACGATCCAAGTAGTGTGGCCAGACTGGGGCGGCAGGATTCGAACCTGCGAATCGCGGCTCCAAAGGCCGCTGCCTTACCACTTGGCGACGCCCCAATGTTCGATAATATTCTACCACAATCAGAGCCTTTGAGCAAGCCTGTCAACGTTGCCGCAAAGCTTTTCAATATTCTAACGCAGGCCAGGTGACAGTCACCTTCTCGGCACGGGAGGCTCGCAAAAGATGGCAAGACACGGCTCCCTGAGTGTCTTTCTCACCGGCAGATCGGGGGGACTGTCACCTGGGCCAATTCTTTGAAAAGCCCTAACGCTGCCGGCTCAACCCGGCCACCAGCAGGTCCAGGGCCAGCACAGCATCCAGTTGACCGGTCTTAATCGCCACATCGGTCTCCACCAGCTTGTCGTATACCCGCTCCAACTGGGCCATGGAGAAGTTCCGGGCCTGGCGCAGACCTTTCTCCACCACAAAGTGATGTAGCTTCAAGCGGGAAGCGATTTCGCGAGACCCCAGGCCCTCTTCTCCCAGCTCCTTCACCTGCACCAAAATGCGGAACTGGCGAACGATCATCCCCAAGATGGAGAGGGGCTTTTGCGTGCCGAGAAGCTGATGCAGCAGACGCATGGCGGTCCGTCCGTCGCGGCGGCCCAGGG
The DNA here is from genome assembly GCA_014360845.1 of Anaerolineae bacterium. Lineage (GTDB taxonomy): Bacteria > Chloroflexota > Anaerolineae > JACIWR01 > JACIWR01 > JACIWR01. Next base: position 2,608 of record JACIWR010000280.1, on the reverse strand, counting down.
CATCCACCATGTGGAAGATATTGGCCTCCTGGGCATAGCTGACCAGAAGATGCACATCTTCCAGGTTAATCGGTCTCTCCCCCCCGGCGTAGGCAACCAGCTTGGCGATTTCCTGGTCCAGGAGCCGCAAGTCATCGCCCACAAAAGCTGCCAGCTCTCGCGCGGCCTGGGGAGTGATCTTTCCCCCGTGCTTTTCCGCTCGCTTGCTGATCCAGCGGTGAAGGGAGTCCTTCTGAGGAGGAGCGAACTCTTTGACGTATCCGCAGTCCAGAGATGTGGCCAGCTTGTGCACGGGGTGATGGCGCTCGATACGCCGATTTTCGACGAAGACCAGGCGCGTGGTAGGCGGCAGATGTGGCAGGTAGGCTGTCAGTTCTTGCAATGTCTCCTCGGCCTTGCTCTTGCCCTGGGAGGCAAGGGCCTCCAGCCATCCCTCGACGATGACCAGGCGTTGGTCGGCCATGAAAGGGATGGTGTCGCAGGCGTGTTGCAACTCCGACATGGTGATCCGCCGCCCGTCCAGGACGACGGTGTTCAGATCGGCCATGGTCGGGTCATCGCCCATGCGCTGTTTTAGGCTGCTCACCGCCTCCGCGCGGGAGAATTCGTCTTCGCCGTGGAACAAATAGAACATGCACTACTCCCGACCAAGGGTCACTTCATGAACCACGACGCGCCCCCACTGCTGACGCCTGATCCGGCGCACAAACAGCCCCGTCACTTGTGGCGAGGTGGTGATGCGTTCTTGCAGAATCAAGCCCAGGGGTTGGGCGAAGAGCATCGCCAACATGGCGGCCAGCATCATATCCGGCAAACGCCGGAGGCGCGATTTGGTGCGGTGGGGAAAGAGCAAGGCTCCAAAAGCCGCCAGACCGGCCAGCACCCCGCCGACGGCCAGGTTAGTACCGCAGCGGGGATGGACGGCCAGGTGGGATTCGCCAGCCTGCAAACGCCGGAGGGCCTCCGTGACAGCCGCGGCCACTTCCTCAGTGCGCACCCAGCCATAGAGGTTGAAACCCGACAGGGTAGCACGCCCGATCAAGCGCAAATGCGGGTTGCGCGCCGACAGCACATGGACGGTGGCGTGTTCCACGGCGTGATTCTGCCGCACACGGGCTACCAGGGGCATATCTAAAATGCTCGCCATTCGCACCTCACTATTCCTCAGTCGAAGAGAGGTTTAGCCACAACGATCACCCGGTGAGTGTTGTTGGTGTACGGCCAGCAGGTGACCAGAGTCACGCGCTCGTCGCCGGTGGGAGCAATCCAGCGGGCGTTTTGCTCGCGTACCTCGGTGGGAACGTTTTTCTCCTCCAGGATGTGCTTCTCCACCACCTGATAGCGATAAGCCGTCTCCCCCGCGTAGACGATGACCTCGTCACCGGCTTCCAGGTCCACCAGATAGCGGAAGACTTTGCCCCGGATGTTGTGATGACCGTTCATGACCACGTTATCCCCATGCCCCGGATAGGACGAGGTTTTGTGCCAACCGACGGCGTAGTCGGCCACGTCCCACACCCTGACCAGTTTGCCGCCCTCCTCGACGGTCTGCCAGCCTACCGGGACCACGGTAGCGTCCACTTCGATGGCCGGAATCACCAGGCGACTGGGCGGAGCGGTAGCCGGAGGTGGCCAATTGGGCGTAGGCGTGAGGGTGGGAGTGGGGGTGGGCCGGGCGGGGGTCTCCCTACCGGCAGGTATGAGAGTGACCCCGGGATCGAGAGGGGGCTCGCGACGGAAGCGCGTCGGCGATGGGGAAGGCGTGGTCGCGAGGGTAGAAGCCGCCGAGGTCATGATCGGAGTGACCAGAGGAGTCTCGGTGGCGACGAAGGTTGTCGGCAGCGGACCGGCATAAGCTCGCGCCTCAAGCTGGATATGACGGTAAGCCAAAACCATTCCCACGGCCAGGAGCACTGCTCCCAGCCAGACGAGGATAGTGCCAGCTACCGCCAGGCGCTCTGCACGGCTCAATGGTCGCGATTTATCCCAAAAATTCACGATGTTTTTCTCCACTACTCCTCGAGCTTCTGCTGAATGATTATACAATGGACATTGGGTTAAGTCAACCCGAGATAAGCTGTAGCGAGGCCGTAAGGCGGCCTGGCTAGCCGCCTCCAATTTGCCCCCGACGCCACCTTACGATCACAGCAGGCAAATGGGAGGAAGGCCTTCCGCAAGCCTCTCACGCAGTGAGGGGTCGGTGACAGCTTCCCAGCCAGCTCAGCGGTGAGGGCTCCCCCGACTGCGTCGGGGGCTTCTCGCAAGCCCCTCACATCGAAAAGCTCTCTTCCTTCCACAACCAGCATCGCCTGTTCCACGGCGGTGCGCCCTGGCTGCTGCGCAAGGCTTTTCAATATTCTAACGCAGGCCAGGTGACGGTTACCTTCTCGGCACGGGAGTCTCGCAAAAGATGGCAAGATACGGCTCCCTGAGCGTCTTTCTCACCGGCAGATCGGGGGTGACTGTCACCTGGGTCAATTCTTTGAAAAGCCCACCCGTTTCCCAAGGCCGTGAGCGTATCGTGTTGGGGACATACAGGCAGGTGAAAAAGGGAGAAAGCTCCGTAAAGGGGCCGGAAAAGAGGCTAGGGCTTGCCCATAATGAATTT
>JACIWR010000028.1 GCA_014360845.1 Anaerolineae bacterium | reverse complement strand
GTCCCGGGGACGTTCCATGCGGCAAGATGCTGTCTTTTGCGCGGTTTTCTCAGCCGAGACGCCCCCGGGACGGGGGCTACGAGCCTGGGGAGGACAGTGCGCCTGCTAGCCTGAGTAGTAACCTTTATTCAAGCATTTCCAGAATTTTAAATTATCCCAGACGCTCGTGAAGCGTAAAACGTGGTGGCCTATTACGAATCACGTTTCACGGGTCACGTTTCACGGATCACGTTTTTACGCTTCAACGAAGGTTCGGTGCGCCTTTTGAAGGAAAGTTATTGTGCACCTCACCCATCTCTCTCTGACAAATTTTCGCAACTACGCGCGGCTGGAGCTGGCGCTTCAACCGCGCATCATTGCCTTGCAGGGGGCCAACGGTCAGGGCAAGACCAATCTTCTGGAGGCCGTCTATTATCTGGCCACCTCGCGCTCGCCGCGCACGACAACCGACCGCGAGTTGATGAACTGGTTAGCCGACGAGGAACCGCTGCCCTATACTCGCTTGGTGGCCGATGTCCAGCGTGGCGACACGATGCATCGCATTGAGATCACTCTGGTCAAGCAGCCTAACTCCGGCCCCAATGGTTTTCGCCTGCACAAGCAAGTGCGTCTCAACGGGGTCAACAAGCGCGCCCTGGACTTGTTGGGCCAGATGCCCGTGGTCCTTTTCCGTCCCCAGGACATCGAGTTGGTGGCCGGTTCTCCCAGCGCACGACGGCGTTACCTGGATGTCACCCTCTGCCAGATTGATGCCCATTACGCCCGCGCCCTCTTGCAGTATAACCGCGTGCTGACTCAGCGCAACGCTCTCCTGCGCGAACTGCGGGAGCGAGGGGGCTCTTGGGATCAACTCCTCTTTTGGGACAAGAAATTGACCGAGGATGGCGCTTACCTGATGGCTCGTCGTCAGGCCCTGGTCGCCGATGTGCGGGAGCGGGCCCAATCTCTGCATCTGAATCTGACCGCCGGACGGGATCGCCTGGACCTGCGCTACGTGCCCACCTTTGACCTGAGCCACGTTCCCCAGGCGGATTACCAGCTCCGGCTGACTTTTGACCGACCTGAGCTAGATACTGATCATTCTGTGCAGGCCATTAGTGAAGCTTTCGCTCATCGTCTGCAAGAGGTACGCCGTGAGGAAATCGCTCGCGGCATGACCCTGGTCGGCCCGCACCGGGATGACCTGGTCATCGCCGCCAACAATGTGGACCTGCGCACCTATGGCTCGCGGGGACAACAGCGCACGGCGGTGTTGGCACTCAAGCTGGCCGAGGTGCAGGTAATGCAAGCGGCCATGGGGGAACCGCCTCTGCTTCTGCTGGATGAGGTGATGGCGGAATTGGACGCGGAGCGGCGGCGTTGCCTCATGGACACGATTGAAAGCGTGCACCAGGCCCTGTTGACCACCGCCGAATGGCAAGTGTTCACCCCCGATTTCCTGGAGAAGGCCCTGCGCTTGACGGTGTGCGAAGGGCGCATCGAGCCGGCGTCTGGCCTCCCCCATACGTCGGAAGGGCAGGTGTAGAGGACCACCGGCTGAATGGCTCCGGGTGGATTGGTGGAGCGGGTCCCAGAACCGCCGGGAGCAGAAGGTGACGATACCCGGATTAATTCCGTAACTGTCCGTTGTCGGCGAAGGCCGACAATGGGCCAATGGTCCCAAGGGTGATTTCCGATCACCGCTTAATTTCTTGCCTCTCACAAAGGCCGCTTGGTGGGCATCCCTGGCCGCCGTGGGTACTTCTCCGGGGTGCGGGCGGTCTTTTCTAACACTACCAGATAACGGGTTTCGGCCAGGCCGGTCAGCTCCACGGGGATGATTTTCTTGAGCCTGCCTCCTAAGATGGCTATGGCCCGTTGCGCCGACGCCACCTTGGCCTGGGCATCGCTCCCTTTCTGCGCGATGCAAAGCCCCCCTAAGCGACACAGTGGCAGTAGATACTCTGCCAACACCGGCATCTCTGCCACCGCGCGGGCCAAGACCAGATCGTAGTGCTCGCGGTGCTTCGCCATCTGCCCCAATTCTTCCGCTCGCCCTTTGAGGACGGTCACCTGGCGCAGCCCCAGCCGTTCCACGATGTGCTCCAGGAAAGTAACCTTCTTTCCTGTGGCTTCCAACAGGGTGAGACGTAAGCGGGGGAAAACTATCTTGAGGGGCAGTCCGGGGAATCCTGCCCCGCTGCCCACGTCAATGCAGGTGAGAGGGCGGGCCAGATGAAGACCCCGGCCCTCCGCTGCGGCGGGTGACAGGTATTCGCTGCCGACCAGCGCCTTCACGCAGCTCAGCGAGTCGAGAAAATGGCGTATCTGCACCTGCTCGTATTCGGTGATGGCCGTCAGGTTGAACTTAGCATTCCAGGCTATCAGCTCCTCATAATAGACCTGAAACGCTTGCAGATGCTCTTGGGTCAGGTCCAGGCCCAGTTGACGGGCTCCTTCGCGCAGTAACTTCATTGCCTGATCGTCACTCCGGCGGTCCTTCCAGGAAACAAATGATTCCGCGGGCGATTCCTTCGGCCACCAGGTCGGCGTGCTCGGTTAACAGCACCCTATCGGCGTCCATGAAGCCTATCTCGATGATGGCCCCCGGTGTTTGGGGCGCGATCTCGTAAAAGGCATGGTATTCCTGCATGTCGTAGGTGATACTGTCCTTGTGATAGTATAGCCCCGTGGCTCGTTCGTACTCTTGCCGTAGACATTCCACCAGACGGTCCTCTTCTTCGGGGACGGCGCTATGGAGCACGCGCGCCACTTTGAAGCCCGAGGCCTCTGGGATGTTGCAGGAGTCGGTGTGGATTGAGACCAGGGCGTCTGCTTCGTACCCCTGCAGCTTCGGTGAGAACTCACCCAGGACTTCGACGTTGTATCCGCCTTGCAACAGGAGGGCCGCCACCCGGCGGGCGACGTCCAGATTTATCTCCACCTCGGTCAGGCCATCGGGGCAAACGGCCCCGGAATCGTACTGCCAATGCCCGGCGACGATGCCCACCCGTCGCGGTGGTAGGGAGGTGATGGGCGGGCGCGTGGCACGGGCGCTCTGGGTGAGGATTGCGACCGCGGAGGAGGTGCTCTCTGGATGGGGAGCGGTGTTGAGACGGAGGAACACAGCACGTCCGGACAGGAGCAGGATGGCCGCGCCGATGATGACCAGCAATATCAGCGAGATGCGTTGGGCCTGCTCTAACGCTTCCGTGCGCAGGAGTGCGTCTTTATCCCTATCCGGCAGCTTGCGGTGGCTCATGGGTCTCCTTGCCCGGCAATGCCGTGAAAGTGAGGGCACCGTTGACCACTTCTAAACGCACCACGGTGCCTGGTGGTGGGTCCGTTTTGAGAATGTAATCGGCCAGAGGTTCGCGTACATGGCGCTGCAGAATGCGCCGCAGAGGACGGGCTCCCCACTCCGGGTGGTCGTTTTGCGCCAGTAACCACGTCTGGGCCTCCTCGCTGACCTGGAGGCGGAGTCCACGCCCCGCGGCCAGCCCCTCCTCTCGCCTGAGCATCAGACCCAGGATGGCCCGCAGTTGCTCCGGCGACAAGGGATGGAAGAGCACAATCTCATCCAGGCGATTGAGGAACTCGGGACGGAAGTGGGCTTTCACCTCGGCCAGCGCTCGTTGCCGTCCGACCTCGCCCAGAGACTGGTCGGCCAGATATTGCGCGCCCAGGTTGCTGGTCAGGATGACTATGGTCTCGCTGAAGGACACCGTTCGCCCTCTGCCGTCGGTCAGACGGCCCTCCTCCATGACCTGCAGGAGGACGTCCAGCACCCGCGGGTGGGCCTTCTCGGCCTCGTCGAAGAGGACGACTGAGTAAGGACTCTGGCGGACGCGGTCGGTGAGTTGCCCGCCGCTTTCGTATCCCACGTATCCGGGTGGGGCGCCGATCAGCCGGTTGACCGAATCCTCTTGCTGATACTCGCTCATGTCCAGGGTGATGAGAGCTTCTTCGCTACCGAAGAGGAAATCGGCCAATGCTTTGGCCAACTCTGTTTTGCCCACACCCGTCGGTCCTAGGAAGAGGAAGCTGCCGATGGGGCGTTGGGGGTCTTTGAGACCCACGCGCGCCGTCTTCACCGCCCGGCTGACGGCCAGCACCGCTTCTTCCTGCCCGATGATGCGCCGGTGCAGGTGTTCTACCATTTGCGCGTAGCGGGTGCGCTCATCGCTGCCCAGCTTGCTCACCGGTACGCCGGTCATCAGGCTGATGGCCAGGGTCACATCTTCGGCGTCGAGGCGGGCGTCGGCGGCCAAATCGGGCCGGAAGGCCAGTTGAGATTGGGAGGCCATGCGCACCAGGGCACAGGCGCGGTGCATCAGGTGCACGGCGGCCTGGGGCAGTGGGGTAGGGGGTAGATAGCGCTGGGCCAGCGCGGCGGCGCTGCGCAGACTTTCTGCCGTGATGCTCAAGTGATAATCCGCTTCTAACTGACCCTTGATGGTCTCCAGGATGGCCACGGTCTCATCCTGGCTGGCGGGAGGCACGCGCAGGATGTGACTATGGCCAGTCAGGGTCGCGTCGCCGCTCAACCGACTTTCGTAATCGGTCTCGGTGGTGGTACCCACTATCGCCACGCGGTTATCCAGGAAGGCTTTTTGCAAGGCTTTGGTGGCCTGGGGGAAGTCGGCATAAATGGGGCCACCGAAGAAGCGGTGAATATCGGGGATGAAAAGCACCCCGCCCCGCGCCTGACGCAGGCCCGCTCGCACGGCGGCAGGAGCATTGTCCAACAGGGCGGGTTCGGCTATCTCCACCACCGATTTCAAATCCGCTGGCCCTTTGCCCTCGGCGATGAGCAGGGCCAGGCTGTACACCAACGTGCGTTTGCCCACGCCTGCCGGCCCGATCAGGATCACATGCCGGTCTGTGGTCAGAGTCAGCAGGCTGATAAGATCGCGCAGCAGGTCTTCGCGGTAGTAGACCGGCCTCGCCTGCCCCTGGCGGGCCAGGGCCACGTGATCGTGGGTGGTGGCGTGTCGGGCCAACGCCTGATCGGATAGGACATCGGTCATCGCCTGTTGCGTGATGCCGAAGCTATGCAACAGCCCCGCCGTGGATACCCCGCTCTGCGACATGGCCCCCAGCACGTGCTCTGTGCCCACCCATACCTCGTCCATGGCCTGGGCAATGGCCCGTGCTTCGTCCAGGACAATGACCATCTCGTCGGACAGTGGCACCCGCTGGCCAGCGGCGGTGTTGAAGTAAAAGTCAGCGTCGCGACCTGAGCGGGTCCGCGCCTGGGCTTCCACGGCCCGTTCCAGGTCGGCGGGTTTGAAGCCGCGCGTCTCCGCGAAGCGGACCAGGATGCGAGCAGCAGCGCTCTCTGGCCAGCGGACCAGGGTCAGGAGCAGGATTTCGGGGGTGATGATTTCCTTGCCCAGGGTACGCATTAAATCCGCGGCGCTATTCAGCGCGCGATCCAGTTCCTCGGAGGGGATTTTGGGGCTCAGTGTGCCCATGATGTTTTTCTCCCGCACGGTCCTGTGCTCGTCAGGGCGAGGTACGGCCTCGCCGCCGTGTTCCCGTTCAGGCCAAGTTTAATACGAAATGCGTTCTGGGGCAAATCGCGGATACCAGCAGTGCAGATGACCCATCCGACCCGCGCGGGCTGGCGGGGCCGTTTTGTTTGGGGCGTGGACAGGCTGGAAAGCCTGTCCTACGCTCATGTCCAGTAGGTCGGGCCCGTGGCCCGACGTGGATGTGGCGGGGCATGGCCCCAATCTACGTTCATGTCCAGATGCGGTTATTTGGGGGTGTTGCGTACCTTAAAATTTCCCCAAAATAGGGAATTAGAGGGGTTTAAGGACTGGTCAAAATCAAAAAAGTGGTGTATAATAGTAGTCAAGTGGGGAATAGTGGAGATTTGTGGTGTATTTATAGAGTATTTGTGGGGGATGAGGGCTTTTTAGCGGGGCTTTTCATCGCGAAAGTGGGGAATTAGAACACATGTTCTCTGGCGAATTCGAACACACCGTAGATGCCAAGGGCCGGGTGACAATCCCGGCGAAGTTCCGCGACGCCCTGGCCGATGGCCTTTACCTCACCCGTGGCCTGGATGGCTGCCTCTTCGCCTATCCACCAGATGCGTGGCGCCAGATTGCGGAGCAGATCGCGGATCGCCCTCTCACGGAGAATGGCGCTCGCAGCTTCAGCCGCATGTTGTACTCCAGTACAGAGTGCCGCCTGGATAAACAGGGGCGCATTTTGATTCCTGCCCAATTGCGCGAGTATGCCGCCATCGAGAACGAGGCGGTGATTATCGGGATGAACTCCCGCCTGGAAATTTGGAGCAAGGAGCGCTGGCGAGAATTCACTGCCAAGATGATGGAAGAAGTATTCGCCCAGCAGATGTCGGGGCTGGGCATTTAGAGAAGGGGGGTGAGATGGGTGTGCGGTTATCCCACACCCCTGTTCTTTACCAGGAGGTGCTTGCTGGGTTAGAGATAAAGCCCGGTGGGCGGTATATAGATGGCACAGTGGGAGCCGGAGGGCATGCGCGGGGTATTCTCGAAGCCTCGGCTCCTGATGGCCGACTCTTGGGCATCGACGCCGATCCAGCGGCTATTGCGCTGGCCAGGGAAAAGCTTGTTGCTTACGGGGGGAGAGTCACCCTGGTGCAAGGCAACTTCGCGGAGCTGGAGGCCATCGCTCAGAGGGAGGGATTTTGCCCTGCCGACGGCGTACTCCTCGACCTGGGGCTTTCTTCGATGCAATTGGAAGCCGCCCAGCGCGGCTTTTCTTTTCTATTAGATGGCCCGCTGGACATGCGTTTCGATCCCAGCAGGATGATCACCGCTGCTGACCTGGTCAACGGACTGGGGGTGTCCGATTTAGCCGATATTTTGTACCGCTACGGTGAGGAACGGCGGGCTCGTGCCATCGCCGAGGCTATTGCCGCCGCGCGACCCCTGCACACCACGCGAGAGCTGGCCGCCGTGGTCGAGGGGGTGGTGGGCCGGCGCGGACGCATCCATCCCGCGACGCGCACTTTTCAGGCTTTGCGCATCGCGGTAAACGGCGAACTGGAGGCGCTGGAGGCCGTCTTGCCCCAGGCGGTGCGGGTGCTGGCCCCCGGCGGCGTGCTGGCGGTTATCTCTTTCCACTCGCTGGAGGACCGGGTGGTCAAGCAGTTTCTGCGGCGTGAATCCAGGGACTGTCTATGCCCGCCGGAGCAGCCGGTCTGCATTTGTGGACACAAGGCTACCCTGCAGGTGGTGACGAAGAAGCCCATCCGCCCGCGCGCGGAAGAGGTGGAGTCCAATCCCCGCAGTCGCAGCGCCCGCTTGCGCCTCGCCCGGCGCTTGGGGTCCAGGGTGTAGCCCGATTCGCAAGGCCGTCCGGCGGGGAACGACCTGAGCTGCAGCAATCGAAAGGGGTAACTGCTCAGACTGTCCCTGTCGGCGATTGAAATCGCCTCGGAAGGCTTCCGGCCAGGCGTCCACCGGCGTGGACGCCCCTGTCCGCGTAGGCGGACAGGCAGCCGCAGGCTCTATGGCACGGTTTCAACCGCCAACCTGAGCAGTTACCGAAAGGGATTTGGTCACCAGGATGGTAAGTTCGCGCGATTTTCCTGAGCATTGTCAGAAAACCAGCGAGCGGCGCTTTGAGGCGCGCACGGTGGCCATTGTAGCTCTGGTGCTGGCTCTGCTCAGTTTGGTAGGGTGGTTGTATCTGACGCAGACCAGCCATCTGGCGGTCACCGGCTATCGCATCATGGAACTGGAGCAGCGCAAAGCGCTCCTGGAGGAGGAGAACGCGCAGCTCGAAGCGGAGATCGCCGAATTGGAATCCGCCGCGCGATTGATGGCCCGCGCTCAAGCGCTGGGCTTTCAACGTCCGGAGAAGGTGACTTACGTGATCGTGCCCAATTATCCGGTACAGGAGGAGAGCCGTGACGAGGTGAGCGGCGTCCAGCGGACTGCGCCGACGGATTCCGCCGAGGGGCTGACCTCCATACTGGCGCGGTGGTGGGCAGGTCTGGTGGCTCAATTCGATGCCTGGTTGCAGGTGCAACCGTGACGGCGAGGGAGAAACGATGTCTGTAGTGGCTGACGAGAAACCTCGCTGGCGTTTGATTTTTCTATCCGCGGTCTTGATCGGGTTCGTTTTGGTGCTGATCGGGCAGCTTGTCCGCTGGCAGATTGTAGAGCACGATCGTTTTCGGGAGATGGCGGCCAAGGAGCACCAGCAGGCGCGCATTCTGACGCCACGGCGGGGCAGCATTGTGGACCGCAATGGGCGTCCCCTGGCGATGAATGTGGTCACCTACGAAGTCTCTGCCGCGCCCAACTTGATCACCGATCCTTACCTGGCCGCCGACCGCTTGTGGTCTCTGCTGGGGCGTCCTCGGGATGAGCTTATCAGTGTGTTGAGCCAGGATGTGCCTTACGTGCTGTTAGCGCGGGGCGTGCCCATGGCGACCGGGGAGGCCATCATGGCATGGGGTCTGAGCGGCATCAATTTGGAGCCGTCTCCGCGTCGCTTCTACCCGGAGGGCAAGCTGGCCGCTCATGTGTTGGGCTTTGTGAACGCCGTTGGGCAGGGCTTCTACGGGGTGGAGGGTTTTTACAACGACCTTCTGGAGGGCGAGGAGGGGGTGCTGCACGGCGAACTCGACCCCTGGGGTGAGATCATCCCCATCGGCGAGAGCCGTTGGAGCCCGCCTCGCGAAGGGCGCAGTCTGGTGTTGACTATTGACCGCGATGTGCAGTTCATGGTGGAGCAGGAGTTGGCGGCGGCGATAGAGCGATACCAGGCGCAGAGCGGGACGGTCATTGTGATGGATCCGAATACGGGGGCCATCCTGGCCATGGCCAGCTACCCTGCCTACGACCCCAACACTTTTTACGAGGTTGAGGACGAGCGCCTGTTCACCGATCCGGCCAGTGGCGACCACTACGAGCCGGGGTCGGTGTTCAAAGTGATTACCCTGGCCGCCGGATTGGACGCGGGTCTTATTACCCCCGACACTCCTTTCTTCGACAGCGGCTCCATTGAGGTCGGTGGCCGGGTGATTCAGAACTGGGATAGACGCGGCCACGGGAATGTGACCATGACCGATGTGCTGGTCCTTTCGTTGAACACGGGGGCGGCCCATGTGAGCACCTCGCTAGGGGCGGAGCAGTTCCACACCTATGTCCGGCGCTTTGGCTTTGGCCTGAGGACGGATGTGGAGCTGGCCGGAGAGGTGCCGGGGACGGTGCGGGTGCCCGGTGATCCCGAATGGCACGAGTCGGACCTGGGGACGAACGCTTTTGGGCAGGGTCTGGCGGTGACTCCTTTGCAGATGATCACTGCCGTCTCGGCGGTGGCCAATCACGGTCTGTTACCCCGGCCCTACGTGGTGGCGCAGATCATTGATCAGGAGCGTGTGATCAGCACCCGGCCTTATCTGCAGCAGGCCATTTCGCCCGAAGCAGCGCAGCAGATGACGGAGATGATGGTCGCTGTGGTGGAGCGGGGGGCCAGGCTGGCCGCCGTGCCCGGCTATCGCATTGCCGGTAAGACCGGCACGGCGCAGATGCCCATTCCCGGCGGATATGATCCTAACTCCACTATTGCTTCGTTTGTGGGCTTTGCGCCGGCCGACGATCCGCAGTTCATCGTGTTGGTCAAGATCGTGAAGCCGCAGACATCGCCTTGGGGTTCGGAGGTGGCTGCGCCGGTGTTCAAGCGCATCGCCGAGCAGCTTTTCCTGATGATGAACATTCCGCCGGACAACGTACGTCAGCAGGCGATGGCCGTTGACCGGTGAGGTGTTTGTAGAGCAGGCTTCCAGCCTGCTACATAACGGCGGGCTGGAAGCCCGCTTCACCCGGAGATGCGATGTTAACTCTGGCAGATGCAATTGAAGCCCTCAGCGGGCAGAGGATAACCGAGACCGAACAGCCACTGAGCAGTGTGGTGATTGATTCCCGTCTGGTGACGCCGGGCGGGATGTTCGTCGCCCTGCGTGGCGAGCGACAGGACGGGCACGATTTCGTGGCCGATGCTTTCAGTCGCGGAGCGGTGGCGGCTATCGTCGAGAGGGAGTTGCCCATCGAGTGTCATGTACTGGATACCAGGCGCTTGCCTTTGCCAGGGCCAGCAGGGGGAGTGAGTTTGCCGCTTTGCCTGCTGGTAGAGGACAGTCTGGCCGCGTTGCAGCGTTTCGCTGCCTTTTGGCGGGCCAAATTCGACGTGCGCGTCATCGGTGTGACGGGCAGCGTGGGCAAGACCATGACCAAGGAGATGGCTTACGCCGTGCTCAAGCGCCGCTTCCGCACGCTGAAAAGCGAGGGCAATTACAACAACGAGATTGGTTTGCCCCTCACCCTGTTGCAGCTCTCCCCCGAGCACGAGCGCGTGGTGTTGGAGATGGGCATGTACGACATAGGGGAGATCGCTTTGCTGGCGGAGATAGCTCGCCCGGTGGTGGGCGTGGTCACCAATGTGGGACCAGTGCATCTGGAGCGGTTGGGCACCATCGAGCGCATCGCTCAAGCCAAGGCGGAGCTGGTACAGGCCCTGCCCGCCGACGGGGTGGCGATCCTCAACGGCGATGACCCCCTGGTGCGGCCCATGGCCGAGATGACGGCAGCTCGCCCGTTCTTCTATGGGTTGAGCCCAGACTGCGACCTGTGGGCCAGCGAGGTGCAGAGCCGGGGCTTGGAAGGGGTGCATTTCCGGCTTCATTATCAAGGCGAGACCATTCACGCCAGGGTGCCTTTGTTGGGGCGGCATAGCGTACACACGGCGCTGCGGGCTGCGGCCGTCGGCCTGGTGGAGGGGGAGTCCTGGGAGGAGATAATCGGCGGGTTGCAGGACACCGTCCAATTGCGCCTAGTGGTTGTGCCGGGGATCAACGGTTGCACTCTGTTGGACGATACCTATAATTCCGCTCCGGCTTCGGCCATCGCCGCGCTAAATTTGTTGGATGAATTGGAAGGTCGGAAAATTGCCGTGCTGGGCGATATGTTGGAGCTGGGCAGCTACGAAGAAGAGGGCCATCGTAAGGTCGGGCGGCGGGCGGTGGACGTGGCGGCCATCCTGGTCGCCGTGGGTCCCCGGGGGCGGATCATCGGCGAGGAGGCGCTGGCTTGCGGGATGCCCGCCGAACGGGTGTACTTTGCCGCAGATAACGCGCAGGCCAGCGCCTGGCTGCGCGAGGTCGTCGCACCAGGTGATGTGGTCCTGGTCAAAGGCTCGCGCGGGATGCGGATGGAGGAGATTGTGACCGCTTTGAGTGCGCCGGTGGGCGAGCGAGGGAAGGGGGCGGGTGAATAATGGCCACTGCCCCTATGCCTTTTGCTCTCACCCTGGGAGCGGTCTCGTTTCTCCTGGCCGTGATCTGGGGACCGCCGTTGATTCAATTGCTGCGCCGCTGGCGCATTGGCAAGCAGATTCGCATTGAAGGCCCCAGCACCCATCAGTACAAACTGGGCACGCCGACCATGGGCGGGGTGATGATCCTGGTGCCGGTGTTTGTGATTACCGTGGCCCTCAACTTCGCCAACTTCTTGAGTGGGTTCGAGGCCGGGCGCGCTTTTCTGGCCTACTTTGGTTTCGAACACGGCAGCCCGCTCATCGGCAAATCCATCCTGGTGCCGTTGCTGGTGCTCATCGGGTTCGGTGCCCTGGGTGCGATAGACGACATCGCCGGGGTGCGCGGCTGGTGGGGCGGCAATGGCCTGCCGATACGTTACAAACTCGCCGGGCAGACGGTGCTGGCCCTGGGCACGGCGTTGGGTCTGCATTATGCTCTGAAGTTGAGCGTGGTGGGGTTGCCGGGCGTGCGCGAGTGGGTGGACATCGGCTGGTGGTACGTGCCGGCGGCCACGTTCGTCATCGTGGCCATGTCCAACGCCGTCAATTTTTCCGATGGGCTGGATGGGCTGGCCGGGTCGCTTTCGGTGCTGGCTTTCGCCGCCTACGGCATCATTGCTTATCTGCAGCAGCAGAATCCGCTGCTGTCCTTCTGCTTCACGGTGGTGGGGGCGTTGCTGGCTTTTCTGTGGTTCAACGCTCACCCGGCCGAGCTGTTCATGGGCGACACCGGTTCGCTGGCTTTGGGGGCCACGCTGGCGGTGGTGGCTCTGATGAGCGGCCAGTGGTTGCTGCTGCCGGTGATCGGGGCGGTGTTCGTCGCCGAAGTTGGTTCGGTGACTTTGCAGATAGCCTATTTCAGGCTGACGAAGGGGAAGCGCTTGTTCAAGATGGCCCCGCTGCACCATCATTTCGAGCTGTTGGGCTGGTCGGAGACCCAGGTCACACAGCGGTTCTGGCTGGTGGGCATTCTGGTGGCCATGCTGGGTATCGCGTTGGCGTTGTTGTAGTCTCCAATTCTCCCGCAGGTTTAGAACCTGCGGGAGGATAAGGATGGCGGGCTGAGAGCCCGTGTTATGAGGGGAGAAATCGGTGTCATCACTTCCAGCGAGGTATGTGATGTAGCGGCGGACGGCCCTTCGACGAAGCTCAGGACATGCCCTTCGACGAAGCTCAGGACATGCCCTGTCCGCCCGGGAACGCGGCCACGGCGGGCCGCCGCTACGCCTTCGCACTAATTATACGAGGAGGTGACGAGATGAGTCGGTCTTTGGCTATTGCCGTGGCCCACGATGGGCTGTCCCCATCCGGCGAGGGGAATCAGGAGTTTCCGCTGGAGTCCCTGTTGCATCTGCTGCTCAACAGTGAAGCCCCGCCCACCAGACTGCTGTTCTACACTGAGGGCGTGCGCTGGGTAACGCGCGAGTCGCCTCTGCTGGACCTGCTGCGCGCGGTGGAGGCCAGGGGGGTGGAGCTGGTCGCCTGCCGCACTTGCCTGAAGTCGGCCGGTCTGCTGGACCAGGTGGCTGTGGGCAAATTGGGCAGCCAGGACGGCATTATCGAGGCCATGCAAACGGCGGATAACGTGGTGGTGCTGTGAGGTCCTTCGCCGGACGGCGGGTCACCATCGTCGGTCTGGCCCGCGAGGGAACCGCTCTGGCCCGCTTTCTGGCCGCCCAGGGGGCTACGGTCACCGTCACCGACCGGCAAAGCGCGGAGGCCCTGGCCGAGAATGTGGCCGCGCTGGCCGGATGGCCTATCCGCTTCGTGCTGGGCGAGCATCCGCTGGAGTTGCTGGACACGGATGTGGTGTTTGTCAGCCCCGGTGTGCCGCTGGAGATTCCGCTCCTGGTCGAAGCGCGCCGTCGGGGCGTGCCCCTGAGCAGTGAGACGCGCCTTTTCGTCGAGCTGTGCCCGGCGCCTATCGTGGGCATCACCGGCTCCAGTGGCAAGACGACGACCACCACGCTGGTGGGTGAGATGCTGCGCGCCAGCGGGCAGAAGACCTGGGTAGGGGGCAATATTGGTCGCCCGCTGATCGAGCACCTGGCGGAGATAGCGCCCACCGACCGAGTGGTGATGGAGCTTTCCAGCTTTCAGCTCGAATTCTTCGCTCCCTGGGCCGGGGAAGAGGGACGAGGTATCAGTCCGGCCATCGCTGCCGTGCTGAACATCAGTCCCAACCATCTGGACCGCCATCCTTCGATGGAGGCCTACATCGCCGCCAAGAAACAGATTCTGCTCCATCAGCGGGCCGATGACGTGGCCGTGCTGGGTCTCGATAACGCGGAGGCCCGCGCCCTGGCCGGCGAGTGCCGGGGGCAGGTGCTGTTCTTCAGTCAGCAGGAAGCCGTGGAGGAGGGGGCCTTTCTGCGGGATGAGGTCGTCATCCTGCGTCTGGGCCAGGAAGAGCAAGCGGTGTGTGCGGTGAGCGAGATCAAGCTGCTGGGCCGCCACAACGTGGACAATGTGCTGGCCGCCTGCGCGCTGGCCGGGGTCGCCGGGGCAGATGTGAGGGCGATGGCTGCTGTGGCCACCACTTTCAGTGGGGTGGAGCATCGCCTGGAGTTGGTGCGCGAGCTGAACGGTGTGCGCTGGTACAACGATTCCATCGCCACCTCGCCGGAGCGAATGGTGGCGGCCTTGCGCGCGTTCGATGCTCCCATCGTCCTGCTGGCCGGGGGACGGGATAAGCATTTGCCCTGGGACGAGGCAGCGGAGCTTATCCTGCGCAAGGTGAGGCATTTGGTGCTCTTCGGCGAGGCAGTGCCCATCATTGAGCGGGCGGTCATGGCTGCCAGGAGGAAGGGGGTCGCAGCGGTCGGGCCGGAGGTGACCAGTGTGAGGACGCTGGAGGAAGCGGTGATGGTGGCCGCGCGGGTCGCCCGGCCGGGTGATGTGGTGCTCCTCGCTCCGGGGTGTACCAGTTTCGATGCCTTTAAGGATTTCGCTGCGCGGGGCGAGCGCTTCAGGGAGTTGGTGAGGCAGTTGGGGTAATGAATGAAGAATGATTAAGGAGGTCAACCAATGAAGTGCACAATCTGTCATGGTCCTCTGAGTAAAGTGCGTATGCCACAGGGCAAGCTAAACCGGCCCCGCGATTCGCGGGAACTGTGGCGTTGTCTGGTGTGTGGCGCGGATTTCGCTCTGGAGCCGGGGAAACGCCCGGCGAAGGGGGCGAACATCCCCAGCAGTGCGCAGGTTTGGCTGCGGGTAGCGTAGTTCAGTGGGGGGCGGGATGCCATCCCGCCCTGCGGGTATTTTCGAAGCGGGGAAAGCAATGACGGTTAAACGCATCCGGGAAGCAAGCCGCAGGATTGACTATGTGCTGATCATCACCGTCGCTGCCTTGTTGATCGTGGGCTTGATGATGGTCTATAGCTCCACTTTCGACCTGGCGTACAAAGGCTTCGGCGATCCGGGCTATTTCTTCCGGCGGCAGATTCTGTGGACGGTCTTGGGGCTGGTAGCCCTGATCGTGCTGGCCCGCATTGACTATCACTTCTGGCAGCGGATGGCCATACTGCTCATGGTGGGCGCGCTTCTGCTGCTGGGGATAGTGCTGGTCGTTGGCAACACTCGCTTCGGCGGACAGCGCTGGTTGTTGCCCGGCGGTTCCGTGCAACCCAGTGAGCTGTGCAAGCTGGCCGTGGTCATCTACATCGCCGCCTGGCTCTCTTCGAAAGGCGAGCGCATTCGCCAGGTCACTTATGGCCTGATCCCTTTCGCTATCCTCATCGGCCTGGTGACCGGCCTGATCATGTTCCAGCCTGACCTGAGCACCGCGGCGCTGATTGCTCTCACTGGCGGGGCGATGTTTTTCATCGCCGGAGCGGATTTGTTGCAATTGCTGATCAGCCTGGTTTTCGGTGGGGCGACTTTCGTTTTCCTGATCACTCAGATGCCTCACAGCGCGACCCGCGTCGCCGCCTTCCTGAATCCCGACAGCGACCCTAATGGCATCGCCTATCACATTCGCCAGACGTTGATCGCCCTGGGTTGCGGGGGGTGGACGGGGGTGGGCCTGGGGGCCGGTCGCCAGAAATTCGGGTATATGCCCGCCGCGCACACGGATGCCATTTTCGCCGTGTTGGGCGAGGAGTTGGGGCTGATCGGTTGTCTGTTTGTCATCGGCTTGTTTGTGGCCCTGGCCTATCGCGGCTTTAAAATCGCCCTGGAAGCCCCCGATGCTTTTGGCACCGTCTTGGCCTCGGGATTGACCTGTTCGTTGATCATTCAGGCTCTGGTCAACATCGCCGTGGTGACGGCCACGCTGCCCTACGCGGGAGTGCCGCTGCCGTTTATCAGTTACGGCGGTTCGTCCCTGGTGGTGGCTCTGGCCAGCGTTGGTCTGCTGCTCAGCATCTCGCGGAAGCGGATTACCACACGAAGGATGAGTGCGCGTGCGCGTAATAGTGTCGGGGGGCGGAACTGGGGGGCACGTGTATCCCGCGCTGGCCGTCGTTGAGGCTTTGACGGGGCAGGTATCGCGGGATGTGTCGCTCTTATACGTAGGCAGCGAGGGCGGCGTCGAGGAAAGATTGGCCTGGCGCGAGGGGATAGCTTTCCGCGCCATCGCCGCCGGACAGATACGAGGCCTGGCCCCGTGGACGGTGGCCCGCAATTTGTTGCGCCTGAGCAGGGGTCTGGTGCAGGCGCGGCGCGTGGTGGCCGAGTTCGACCCACAGGTGGTCCTGGTCACGGGAGGGTATGTGTGTGTACCGGTGGCTCTGGCGGCCTGGGCCCGGCGCATACCGGTGCTGATCTATCTGCCGGACCTGGAGCCGGGCCTGGCCATCCGTGTTCTGAGTGGCCTGGCGAGCCGGGTGGCGGTCTCTTTCCCGGAGGTGACGCGCTACTTCGGGGCGGGCAAGGCGGTGGTCACCGGCTACCCGGTGCGCGCTGCTTTCTTCGCCGCCGACAAGGCAAGGGCGCGGGCGACCTTTGACCTGACCGCCGGGGAGCCCGTGGTCACGGTTTTCGGGGGCAGTCGCGGGGCCCGGAGCATCAACCGTGCGCTGTGTGCTGTGCTGGACGAGTTGCTGGAGTGCTGCCAGGTCATCCATCTCAGCGGCACGCTGGACGCGGATTGGGTGCGGGAGCGGGCGGAGTCCCTCTCACCCGCCCGACGAGCCCGTTATCGGCACTATGCTTACCTGCACGAGGAGATGGTGGATGCTTTGGCCGCGGCGGACCTGGTGGTGGCCCGCGCGGGAGCCTCCACGATGGGAGAATTTCCGGCCTTGGGGCTGCCCAGTATCCTGGTCCCGTACCCCTACGCCGGACAGCACCAGGAGGTGAACGCGGATTATCTCGTGCAACGGGGGGCGGCGCTCAAAATCGCCGACGCGGACCTGGGCACTCAGTTGTTGCCCACGATACGGTCGTTATTGGCGGATCAGGAACGTTTGGCGGAGATGGGCAGGCGGGCGCGGGCCCTGGCGCGACCGCAAGCGGCCCAGCACATTGCCCAATTGATGATGGAACTGGCAGGTGGGAGCGGGGGGACCGGGTCTCATGTTGTTGAGTAGATCGCCCCAGGCGGGACTGCAGGTGGTCGAGCTGACGGCGACCACCGTGGTGCTGATTTTCGTGGCCATCTTCGCCTACCGGGGCTATAAGCGGGACGTGCGCAAGGAGTTGTTGTTCTTCGGCGGGTTGGTCTTCGGCACTTTGCTCAGCCTGGTGGACAGCAAGCCCCTGGTGCCCCATGTCAATCGCTTTTATCGCATGTTCCTGTTCGCCATCAAGGGCGGCTTGATGAGTGATAACCCTTTGCCCGTCTGGGAGGCGGTGAAACAGCGCCCACCATTGGTGAATGTGGAGGACCCCAAAAATCTGTTATGGTTCAACACGGTGGTGTTCGTGGTCCTGGGCCTCTTATCTTATTGGTTGGGCAATCGCCTGTGGCGCGGGAGTCCCCCGGACATCCTGGCCATGGCCACCGCTCGTCTCCAGGGGAAGAAGAAGTCGAGAAAATCTCTTAATCAGATCACCAGCGCTCTGCTGACCCAGTTGACCAGCACAGTGATAGGGGGATTGAGCGGCTTTCTGGTGGCCATGTTTTTCATCCCCCGCTATCTGGCCTCCACTCAGACGTTGGTGGTGATCCCCGGCACGGCAGCCTGGGATGTGTTGACCCAAAATCTGCGTTATGCCATAGTGGTGATGTGCCTGGTATTCATCGTGCGCGGTTGGCAGCAGGCGAAACGGCGCTAAGGGTTCCGCAACCGCACGGAGGGAGACAGACGCTGTGGTTCCCATCGAGATAGTGTTTTTTATCGTGATCGCCATATTCGGCCTGGTGGGCCTGGTGCGGGGATTCCTCCGCGAATTGGGCGTGACTCTGCCGCTGATCGTGCTATTGTGGGCCTATTCGGCTTTGGGTGATGCGTTCTTGAATCTGGTGGAGAAGGTGATGGTGCGGGCGGTTCATTATGCGCCGGGAACGACCACCGGGGATCTGGTCCGCTGCTCATTTTATGTGGTTTCTCTGGTCTTCGTTACGTTTATCGCTTATCAGGGGGAGACCCTGGCTTTTGGCGGCAGCAATCCTCCCGGTGTGCAGGGCTGGCTTCTGGCCCTGTTGATCGGTTTGGTCAACGGTTATCTTATCGCCGGCACGGTCTGGTTCTATATGGCCCGTTATAATTACCCCTTTCAGATGCTCGGTTGGGTGCAATTGCCCCTGAGTCCCCTGGCCGAGAGCATTGCCAATTATGCTTTGCCGCCCAGTGTGCTGGGGCCTTTGCTGCCCTTCTTGGTATTTTTCTTGATCATCCTGCGGATTCTCCGATGAACGCTGACGTCGGCGGCGGTATGGATCAAGGCGCTCAGCTCATGGCTTCAAAGGTTAAGCAGTCATAATGAGCACGTTGGATTTGACCTCGAAATCGCGCGTTCACCTGGTGGGCATTGGTGGGATAGGGTTGTCGGCTATCGCTCGCGTGTTACGGGCCTGGGGTCATCGCGTATCCGGCTCCGATTTGCGGGCCTCGGCCATCACCGCTGATTTGAGGCGCGAGGGCATAACGGTGTACATCGGTCATGACGCGGAGCACCTACCCGCCGACGCGGACCTGGTCATCATCTCCTCGGCGGTGCCGGCAGACAATCCGGAGATCGTCGCTGCGCGGGAGAGGGGTATCCCCGTGCTCAAAAGGGCCGAGGTGCTGGGGGCGATGATGGCCGGCAAGGTGGGCATCGCCGTGGCGGGTACTCATGGCAAGACGACCATCACCGCCCTGATCGCTTTCACTCTGCTGCGGGCCGGTTGGGACCCGACTTTTATCGTGGGCGGTGTGTTGCAAGACCTGGGCACCAATGCTCGTGCCGGGGCCGGGCCCCATTTCGTGATCGAGGCCGACGAGTATGATCACACTTTTCTCGGCTTGCGTCCCCAGATCGCCGTGCCGGGGATCACCACCAACGTCTGAGTGGAGGCCAGATAGCGGGGGATGAAAAACATGGCCACCAGAA
>JACIWR010000279.1 GCA_014360845.1 Anaerolineae bacterium | reverse complement strand
TGCAATTATACTATTTGTCTCTCAATTGGGCAAAGGTTAACTGTACTGTAATGACGGCGGCAATTTGAACAGGGCCAGTAGCCGATTGATGAACTTTCAGAAAATAATTAGGAGGTGCTCTGCGCTCCGTTTGGAGCAGTAGTCATCCTGAGCGGAGTGGGCCCGCGAGCGGTAGCGAGGGGGCCCACGCAGTCGAAGGATGCTTTCCCTTGGTAGTGATACTCGGTCAAAATTGTCTGGTAGCCAGACTGATCACTGCAAAGCTTGAGATTAACTTTTCATAAAGTACATGAAAGGTAGGTGTCAACGATGAAAGACAGAAAACTGTTGATGATTCCCGGCCCGGTCGAATTCACCCCGGAAGTGATAAGGGCCATGGGCATGTTCACCACCAGTCACGTGGCTCCCGACTTCATCGAGGTCTTTGGGCAGGCTCTGGAGCGGCTACGGGAGGTGTTTCTCTGTCCCCAGGGGCAACCCTTCGTCATTGCCGGCTCCGGCACTCTGGCGATGGACATCGCCGCGGCCAATCTGATTGAGCCCGGCGACAAGGCCCTGGTAGTGAACACCGGCTATTTCGGCGATCGCTTTGCCGCTATCCTGGAGCGCTACGGCGCGGAGGTGACGCAGGTGAAGGCTCCGGCCATCGGCGACGCTCCCCCTCTGGACGAGGTGGAAGCGGCGTTACAAAGTGGCAGCTACAAGCTGATGACCATCACGCACGTGGACACCTCCACCGCCGTCAAGGCGGACGTGAAGGGTTTGGCTGCTGTGGGCCGTCGCTACGGGGCGCTGGTCGTGGTAGATGGCGTGTGCGCCGTGGCCGGTGAGGAGATGCGCCAGGAGGAGTGGGGCATTGATTTGGCGCTCACCGCTTCTCAGAAGGCCATTTGCGTGCCGCCCGGTCTGGCTTTGGTGGTGGCAGGTCCCCGTGCCATGGAAGCTTTCCGTAAGCGCCAGACCCCGGTGGGCAACTATTACGCCGATTGGAACAATTGGCTGCCAATCATGGAAGCGTATGAAGCCCGCCAGCCCAGCTACTTTGGCACGCCGCCGGTGAACCTGATCTGGGCGCTCAATGTCAGCCTGGGGCAGATTCTTGATGAGGGGATGGAAGCGCGCTTTGCGCGCCACCGGCGTTTGAGCCGGGCGTTCAAGGCGGCGGTCGCTGCCCTGGGGTTGAAGCAGTTACCGCTGAGCGCGGATAAAGAGGCCACTACCCTGACTGCTATCTACTACCCCGCCGGGGTGGACCGCACCGTGCTGGGCTATATCAAAGAGGCGGGCGTCATCGTGGCCGGTGGCTTGCATCCGGCGATTAAAGCGCAATACTTCCGCGTGGGACACATGGGCGTGGTGAGCGCGGCGGACATTCTGACCACCGTGGGGGCCATTGAGCAGGGACTGGCTCGGGCAGGGTATCAGTTCGAGCCGGGGACGGGCTTGGCCGCTGCTCAGGCAGTGCTTTGTGAGTCTTCGTAGGGTGGCCTGGGGCGCTGTGCTGGTGAGTCTCTTGTGCGCCTATCGC
The DNA here is from genome assembly GCA_014360845.1 of Anaerolineae bacterium. Taxonomy (GTDB): domain Bacteria; phylum Chloroflexota; class Anaerolineae; order JACIWR01; family JACIWR01; genus JACIWR01. The sequence continues at coordinate 4,490 of JACIWR010000279.1, read as the reverse complement.
TACGGTCCCGTAGACACTCGTTCTGCCGGGCCATCATATTCGTGAGCGCGGGGGCTGATGTAGCGCATGGGGCGCTCTCGCACCATCTCCTCGAACACGTGCGCTACCAGTCCTGTGATGCGGCTAATGGCGAAGAGGCCGTTGCCCATTTCGGGAGGGAAGCCCATCTCGCACAGCATCACGGCGATCGCCCCGTCCACGTTCATAGGCAGGTCTCGGTCCAGGGATTCCCTCAGCGCCTGGCGCAGGGCATGGGCCATTTCTACGTACTCGCCAGCTATGCCCAGCTCCTCGGCCAGAGCGAAGAGTTTGTTGGTACGGGGGTCATCGGTGTGGATGCGATGGCCGTAGCCGGGTACGCGAATTTTCTGGGCACGCAGGTCCGCCACTTTCTCGCGGGCGACGGTTATGGCATCCACACCTTTCTCGTGTTTATGCTTGACCAGATCCAGCATGAGGCGCATACAGTCTTCGATGGCTCCCCCGTGATAACGGCTTATGGAGAGGATGCCGGCGGCGATGGCCGTGGAGAGCGGGGCGCCGGTGGAGGCTACCGTGCGTGCTGCCAGGACCGATGGCGGTGACGCACCGTGATCCACGCTGGAAATCAGAATGGCATCCATGAGCCTGCCGTGGGCTTCGCTGGGCAGCTCGCCTTTGAGCACCAGGTAAACTACATGGGGAAAGGGCACCTGGTCCATGAGCTGGTCAATAGGATAGCCTCGTAACAGTACTTTATTGGGTTCGACTTTCGTGATGGCCGTTTTCCACCGCTGTTCGTTCATCTCGCTACCTCCTCAATCATTCTTCTCCCGACGTTGAGAGGGGTATGTGCTGCTCCCAGTGGGTCCCAGACCTACCAGATGTTGATCGCAGACAGGTTGAGATTGGGGGCCATCCCAAGTATACTGCATTTCTCAGCAACATTCAAAGAGAGATTGCGGGGTGCATTTCACTTGGGGCAGCTTTTTCACCGACAAAATATGAGGGCTTGCTCAACGTCTGGCGCAAGCCCTGTTGGACCCAAACGTTTGTCTGAAATTGGTCTGAGGGTGGCGGGGGTAACTATGGCCTCACAGCTCAATTGACACATCCAGTTCCGTCGCCAGAGTGCGTAACTGGTCCAATACGGCCTCGCTCACGGGGATTCCGTGGGTTGCTCTTTCGCGCTCCTTTTCCCATTCTATCTCGCCGGGGATGTAGATGCGCTCTACTCCCTCGGCCCGGGCCGAGTTGCGGATGGTGGACAGCATCTGTTGCATCCTGGACTCGAATTCGTCCTTCTCGGCAAAGGCGGTCACGTCCAGTGCCTGGAAGAAAAATCCCACTGCCGAGCGCCGCGATAGATCGTGCAAGGAGGGGATAGCCGGTCCAAAGGGAGAACCGGTCAGCACGCCGGCCAGGGCGTCGTTGACCAGGGCGAGGCCGTAGCCTTTGGGGCCGCCGATGGGGAGCAATGTGCCCTTCAACGCTGCCTGGGGGTCGTCTGTGGGGCGCCCCTGCGCATCCAGCGCCCAGCCGAACGGTATCTTCTGGGCCTGGCGGGCGGCCAGGCGTATTTTGCCCCGCGCCACGACTGTGGAGGCCATGTCCAGCACCAGGTTTACTTCCTCACCGGTGGGGATGGCCACGCAGAGCGGGTTGGAACCCAACAGCGGCTCTATTCCGCCCCAGGGGGCCATGCTGGGAGCGGCGTTGGAAACGACTATCCCGATCATCCCTTTTTCCAGGGCCATCATGGCGTAGTAGGCTGCGATGCCAAAGTGATTGGCGTTGCGCACGCCTACGCTGCCCACGCCATATTCCTCCGCTCGCCGGATGGCTTCTTCCATACCGCGTACACCGGCCACCTGACCGAAACCGCCCCCGCCATCCAGCAGGGCGGTAGCGCCCTTTTCCCGTACCAGGGCGACCTGGGTGTGAGCGCTCATCAGTCCTTGCTGCACTTTGTGGATGTAGGCTGGCAGGCGGAGCACGCCGTGCGAGCCGATGCCGCGCAGGTCGGCGCGCACAATGACACGGGCGATGAGGTCTGCCTGGTCGGCAGGTACGCCTACTTTTTCTAGCAGCTTCTGACATACATGGTGCAATACGTCAGCAGGAATTCGGATTTCTTGTGCCAAGGCTTGTCCTCCGGTGGTTGAATCGGTCATATCCAGTATCTTTACAGGTTTTTTAAGCTGATGTTCGTCTAGCGCCGAAGTCGTTTGCGGCGACACTCGGTGAAAGATGTCGTAGAGACAGACTGAAAATCTGTCTTGCTCAGGTTGGAAAGCCTGCGCGGGCAGGGGCACAGGTGCATCGCTTGAAACCCGCGATCTTTGCGCAAAATTAGGGTCGAGTCAACCACGAGAAATTTACTTCTCGGGATTGACGCAGATGAAGTTTGCGGCATCGTCCATGCTGCCGGTACCCTTGTATTGTACGACCTGCGGGTATGGGCGGAGAGGGCACGTCATGATCACAAGGTATCTGGGCTCGCCCCGCCTCCCATGTCCTATTCTGCTGCCGCCAAGACTCCGGCAAGCCAACTGTAAGCCTCTTGGACGTCATAGTTGCCGCCGTGAGGCTGCATATAGGCTATCGCGAAATTGGCGTCCTGAACGGCTGGGTCGTTCTGGATAGCGTAGAACAGCGCCACTTCGACGGCGAAAGACGTATCGCGGTCGCGCATTCCGTGACGGACATACCAATACGGCGCGCTGTCCCCTTCGTCGCTCGTCAGGTACGGCATCGGGTTGATCATCTTCATCTGCTTCATCACCGCCTTACCAGCGTCGGTTGCCATGAACTCATCAAAGGTCAGCCCGGTGTCGTCTAAACCGACTTTGTTATCGGAGATGGCGTCGTTTTCCCAGGACCACTCTAGCCAGTGGCTGTACTCCGTCATTTCATCGCCTGCGAGGTTGGACTCGTTCATTCTATACTGGAGCGGCGTACCATAGTTGTCGAACGCGGGAGCTGTTTTGAGCTTGGCAGTCGTGGCGACAAATTCAAGGTATTTGCCGTAGTCGATGCTCACAACGGTATCGGTGTCATTATCCACGTCGAGCCAGTCATTTATCACTGCCAGCTCACTTCCGTCCCTCTGGGTAAATGTCCAGGTTTCGCCCAAATCCGGTATGGTCTCGTCCTCCTTGGCCATCGCCTTTTCGATATCGGCTTTCACCAGGGCTACGATCGCGTCCGGCATGGTGTCGGCGGTAAGAGGGGTGCCATCCTCCAGCACAAGTCCGAGGCTCTCGAGATATGCGGGATATAGCGCCGCAAGGTCTGCGGATACTTGCTTCATCTGATCGGAAAGCTGACCGTCAGTATAGTCGCCGAGGAGCCTTGTTGCGCTATACTGCCACTCGTAAGCGATATCCGCGTGGTCGAGATCTGTGATTGGGCAATAAGCGATCGTCGCGAATACGTCGTCCGTGAGCGTGCTGTTGCCGTCCGCGTCGATGCCAGCCGCTCCGATCTCCTCCAGATATGGATAATAGTCGGGGCTGTTGCCGCTGGCCGCTACCGCCACTGAAAGGCCGCCTCCTCCGCTGACTCCCGTGATAACGATTCTGTCCGCGGATCCGGGCATTACCTCATCGTTAAGTTTAAGGTAGCGTATCGCCGCTTTTGCGTCTACGACGACCGCCGGGGCATGGCCGGGGTACGTGCCGTCGGCAGCAACGAGTCCGCGGCTGCGCGTGCCGGCGTTGACGATGATATAGCCGGCCTTTAAGGCGGCACCGATGGCGTCGTTATCCGAGTCGCTGACGAACTCGGCGCCCTCCTCTACAATGTCGCTTACTGGACTGTTCATCCAGCCACCGTTGTTGACTCTCAGGATAATAGCAGTATCCTGATCATCAGCTGAGGTGTCGGGAACATAGATATACATCTTTTGCCATGCATAGACGTCCTCGACCGGCTGCATAGTACCGTCCCTGCCCGGCAGTTCGTCGGCCATCCGGACGGGATTCGCCACGTAAGTAACCAAATATTTGGTTATGCCCAGCGGCTCTCCGTCCAACATGACGGTCAGCCTCGTACCGCTTTCCGGGTCAAACGCTAACGCTGCATCTTCTGGATCCGGTTCGGGCGTAGCTGTGACCACGACCTCCACCGTCTTGACGACCTCCACGGTCTGGACAACGATCTTCTCGACCTCTACCGTCTGAACGACCGTTTGCGGCTCGGGAGTTGGCCCGCAGCCCGCCAGCACCATGGGGGCAATCATCACCACCAGGGCCAAGAGTGTGAGTTTCTTGGTACGAAACATTTTCCCCTCCTTCTTTACTATTACATGACCCTAATTTTGCGCAAAGATCGCGGGTTTCATGCGGTGTGAACTCTTACCCTCATTGTCTTCATCGTCTTCATTCCCGTGATCTGATAACACCGTCTACGTATTCCATATCGAACCACCACTTGTCACGGGGATGATCTCTGCCCGTTTCAAGAAGATAAGCAGCTCTAATGGCGATTAGCTGGGCCAGACGGGAGCG
>JACIWR010000278.1 GCA_014360845.1 Anaerolineae bacterium | reverse complement strand
CACATCGGAGACGCCCAGCCCGGTATGGATGCGGGGATAGGCAGCGTCGCGCAGGGCCTCAGCCGCGGCGTCAATGTCCTGCCGGTTGGCCCGGGTCAGTCCGCAGATGATACAACCCCGGATCTCCTGGGCAACGCGCTGCACGGCGCGGAAATCGCCCGGCGAGGAAATGGGGAACCCGGCTTCAATTATGTCTACCCCCATCTCCTCCAGTGCATGAGCGATCTCGATCTTCTCGTTGACGTTGAGCGCCGCCCCTGGTGATTGTTCTCCATCGCGCAAAGTGGTGTCGAAAATAATCACTCGGTCGGCTGTAGATGTTGACATAAGTGGACATCCCTCCTCAGCGTGTTGCGTATTACGCATCACGTTTCACGCATCACGTTTCATTTCGGATTCAACCACGGCATCATCGCCCGCAGTTCCCGCCCCACTTTTTCGATGGGATGCTCTTTCTCGCGCTGACGCATGGTGTTGAAGAAGGGACGACCGGCCTGGTTCTCCAGAATCCACGAGCGGGCATAAGTGCCATCCTGGATTTCGGCCAACATGCGACGCATCTCGGCCCGGGTTTCCTCGGTGACGATGCGCCGGCCGCCGGTGTAATCGCCGTGCTCGGCTGTCTCGCTGACCGAGTAACGCATGTAAGTCAGTCCCCCCTGCTGGATCAGGTCCACGATGAGCTTCAGCTCGTGCAAACACTCGAAGTAGGCGATCTCCGGCTGGTAACCGGCCTCCACCAGCGTCTCAAAACCGGCCTTGATCAGCGCCGAGACGCCGCCACAGAGCACAGCCTGCTCGCCAAAGAGGTCGGTCTCGGTCTCCTCGGCGAAGGTGGTCTCGATGACCCCGGCCCGCGTGCAGCCGATACCCTTGGCGTAGGCCAGCGCGTTCTCTTTGGCCTGTCCGCTGGCGTCCTGATAGACGGCCAGCAAGGCCGGTGTGCCCATGCCCTGTTGATAGAGCTCCCGCAGCCGATGCCCCGGCGACTTGGGGGCGACCATGCTCACGTCCACATCCGGCGGCGGCACGATCTGGTGGAAGCGAATGTTGAAACCGTGAGCGAACATCAGCGTGTCGCCAGTCTTCAGGCCGGGAGCGATGGCCTGGCGATAGAGCGCCGGCTGCACCGGATCGGGCACCAGGATCATGACCGTGTCGGCCCAGGCGGCGGCTTCGGCCACGGGCATGACCGTCAATCCGGCCTCCTCGGCGGTCGCCCAGGAGCGACTTCCCTCCCGCAGCCCCACGGCCACCTGGCAACCGCTGTCCTTGAGATTGAGCGCGTGGGCATGTCCCTGACTACCGTAGCCGATGACGGCGATCCTCTTGCCCGCCAATCGCTCCAAATCCGCGTCGCTGTCGTAATAGATGTTAGCCATGATGTTCCTCCTCGCAAAATATTGATTGACTCTCTTGGAAAAACCACGAAGGGCACCACGGGACACAAGAGAAAGCGTCCTGAGCACAGCGGAGTCGAAAGGCATCCTGAGCGGAGCGCAGCGGAGTCGAAGGATGCGGGACTCGCTCTTTTGTCATCCTTCGACTACGTTCGTCCCTCCGCTGCCGCTTCGGGACTCACTCCGCTCAGGATGACTCGACTACGTTCGTCCCTCCGCTGCCGCTTCGGGACTCACTCCGCTCAGGATGACTCGACTGCGTGCGCCCCTCCGCTGCCGCTCAGGGACTCCCTCCGCTCAGGATGACTACGGCCCCAAGCGGAGTCGCAGAGCGCTTCTTTCCCATGGCGTTCTCAAACTGCCGGGTGACTAAACCTTACATAGGAACTTCTTGCGCCATCAGAGGGACAGACTGGGGCATCGCGGTCTGCGAGGAGTAGCCCTTCCCGTTGTTCCCATCATCCTCGCCACTGCGCACCATCGCCACGCGACCAGTGCGGGCCATTTCCTCAATGCCAAAAGGCCGCAGCAGACCCACCAGCGAGTCCACTCGCTCCTCAGGGCCGGTGATCTCGATAGTCAAGGACGTAGCTCCCACATCCACAATGCGGGCGCGAAAGATTCTGGCCAGTTCCGCGATCTCGGAGCGAGTCCGGGAGGCAGCTCTCACCTTGATCAGAGCCAGTTCACGGACCACCGTAGGCTTGTCGCTCACATCCAACACGTGGGTCACATTGATCAACTTGGAAAGCTGCTTGACCACCTGCTCGACAATGCGGTCCTCACCCTCCAGCACGATGGTCATGCGTGAGATGCCTGGCACCTCGCTATGGCCCACGGTTAAACTCTCGATGTTGTAGTTGCGCCGATGAAACAGGCTGGAGACCCGGTTGAGCACACCGGGTTTGTCTTCCATAAGAGCAACCAGGGTGTGTTTCATCCTACTCCTCCTCTCCGTTCTGCACAGTTTTAGGGCGGCGGATCATATTGTAAATGGCCGAGCCCGGGGCAACCATGGGATAGACGTTCTCTTCCGGTACGATATGGAAGTCGAGCAGCATGGGGCCATCGCTGGTCACGGCCTGGGTAATGGCCGGCACGACCTCGCTCTTCTCGCGGATGGTCAGGCCGGGAATGCCGTAAGCTCGCGCCACCTGGGCGAAGTCCGGCCCCGACAGCCTCGAGCCAGAATACCGCCTCTCGAAGAAAAACTCCTGCCATTGGCGCACCATGCCCAGGTAGCCGTTGTTGAGAATAGCGATCTTGAGAGGTATTTGCTCCTGGGCAATCGTCGCCAGCTCCTGAATAGTCATCTGGAAACCGCCGTCTCCGGCGATGACCCATACCTGCTCATCGCGCAGGCCCATCTGAGCACCGATGGCCGCCGGCAGGGCGAAGCCCATCGTCCCCAGGCCGCCGGAGGAGATCAGGCCGCGCCGGCGGCGATGGACATAGTACTGCGCCTCCCACATCTGGTTTTGCCCCACGTCGGAGACCATGATGGCGTTGCCCTGGGTGGCGTGCCATATCTGTCGCACGACATACTGGGGTATCAAGTCGTCGGTTTCCTGGGCCAAAATGTCCAGTTGGGCCGATTCCTCGCGCCATTCGCGAATGCGCGCCAGCCAGGCCGAGCGGTCTCTCGCTTCGACCAGAGGCGTGAGGGCCGGCAGGACGTCTTTTAAATCGCCTATCACAGCCAGGTCGGCGGGCACGTTCTTGCCGATCTCAGCCGGGTCCACATCCACGTGGATGATCCGCGCCAGAGGGGCAAAGGTGTGCGGCGGCCCGGTGAACCTATCGTCGAAACGGCTGCCCAGGGACAGGACGAGATCGGCCTCGGCCAGGGCCATATTGGCGTGCCCCTGACCATGCATCCCCCCCATACCGAGACAAAGGGGGTGCTCGTCCGGCATGGCCCCGATGCCCAACAGGGTGGCGACAACCGGGATATGGCCCTTTTCGGCCAGCTCCACAAGCTGATCCTCCGTGCCAGAAAGTATCACCCCATGCCCGGCGATGATCACCGGCCGCCGCGCTTCGTTGAGCATCTGGGCCGCCTCTTGAACCTGGGAGGAGAAGTCGCCTTGGGGCAAGCGATAACCGGGCAGATGCACCTCGTCCGGGTAGGCGTATTCAATCTCAGCGATTTGCGCGTCTTTGGAGATATCAATGAGCACCGGTCCCGGTCGCCCGGTGCGGGCGATGTAGAAGGCCTCTTTGATGACCGTGGGCAGCTCCTGCGCGTGGGTGACCAGGTAGTTGTGCTTGGTGATAGGCAGGGTGATGCCGGTGACATGCACTTCCTGGAAAGCGTCGGTGCCGATGACAGGGGAGGGTACCTGGCCGGTGAAGGCGACCACGGGCGACGAATCCATGTAGGCCGTGGCCAGACCGGTGACCAGATTGGTCGCGCCGGGGCCAGAAGTGGCGATACAGACGCCCACCTTGCCTGTGGCACGAGCGTAACCGTCGGCGGCGTGAGCGGCAGCTTGCTCATGACGCACCAACACGTGATGGATGGGGTAATCGGCCAGGGCATGATACAGGGGCAGCACTGCGCCGCCCGGCACCCCGAAAATCGTTTCTACTCCCTCTCGCACCAAACTCTCCCAGACGGCTTGCGCTCCTGTCAATCTCATCAATCCTCTCCTTTCTTCCACAGATGGGTGCTCGTATTACTCCTGAAAAACCGCGCCGGTGCTGGCCGAGGTGACGACGCGAGCGTAACGCCGTAGATAACCGGACTTGACCTTCGGCTCCCAGGGCGGCAGCCCGGCCAGGCGACGAGCGATCTCGTCCTCCGGTATCTCCAGGGTCAGGGCGCGATTGGGGATGTCAATGCGGATCGGGTCGCCATCGCGGACAACGGCCAGTGGCCCGCCTTCAGCAGCCTCGGGGGAGATGTGCCCGATAGCCGCGCCCCGGGTCGCGCCGGAGAAACGGCCATCGGTCAACAGAGCCACTTTGTCGTCCACGCCCATGCCGGAAAGCAACGAGGTAGGCGTCAGCATCTCGCGCATGCCGGGGCCGCCTTTAGGTCCCTCGTAGCGAATGACCAGCACGTCACCCTCCTCGAACTGCCCGGCCATGATGGCCGCCGTGGCCTCTTCTTCGGAGTCGAACACGCGGGCCGGGCCGGTGTGTTGTAGCATGGAGGGCGCGACGACGGCCTGTTTGACCACAGCCCCGTCGGGAGCCAGGTTACCAAAGAGGATGGCCAGCCCGCCGGTGGACGAATAGGGCGCGTCTAGAGGTCGAATCACCGCCTCGTCACCCACTACCACCGAGGTCAAATTCTCGGCCAGAGTGTGTCCGGTCACGGTGAGAACCTCACCCTCCAGCAGACCGCCGTCCAGCAGGCGGCGCATTACCGCCGGTATGCCTCCGGCGCGGTGCAGGTCCTCGATATGGTGACCGCCCGCTGCGGGGCTCATGCGGCACAGGTGAGGTGTGTGGGCGCTGTAATCGTTCAGTTCGTGCAGGGGAATCTGGACACCAGCCTCATAGGCCACGGCCAGCAGATGCAACACGGAGTTAGTGGAGCCGCCCAGGGCCATGTCCACGGCGAAGGCGTTGCGGAAAGCGGCAGGGGTAAGAATGTCCAGGGGTTTGATGTCGCGGGCCAGGAGTTCCATGACCTGCATCCCGGCCCGTTTGGCCAGCGCCACCCGGCCCGCGTGGGTGGCCGGGAGCGTCCCATTGCCGGGCAGGGCCAGGCCCAGCGCCTCGGTGAGGCAATTCATGGTGTTGGCGGTGAACATGCCCGCGCAAGAGCCGCAGCCAGGACAGGCCACCCGCTCCAGGCGGTCCAGTTCCGCTTCGGACATCTCGCCCCGGGCCACCGCTCCCACCGCCAGGAAGACGTCGTTCAAATCCACGGCGCGGCCATCCAGATATCCGGCCAACATCGGTCCGCCGCTGACGACAACGGCGGGCAGGTTAAGCCGGGCGGCGGCCATCAGCATACCGGGGATGATTTTGTCACAGTTGGGGATCAGGACCAGAGCGTCGAAAGCGTGGGCCTGAGCGACGACCTCGACGGAATCGGCTATCAACTCGCGGCTGGCCAGGGAGTATTTCATCCCCGGATGATTCATTGCCAACCCGTCGCATACGCCAATGGTGTTGCACTCGAAGGGGGTACCCCCGGCCATGCGGATGCCGGCCTTGACGGCGTCGGCGACCTGGCGCAGCCCAATGTGACCGGGGATCGCTTCGTTGTAGGAGTTGATCACGCCGACAAAGGGTTGGCCAATCTCCCGGTCGGTACAGCCCAGGGCTCGCAGCAGCGAGCGGTGCGGCGCTCGCTCCACGCCGCGCTTCACAACATCGCTTCTCATCTCCTCCTCCTGATGCGGTTTTGTAAAAAAACTCGACTCTGGCGAACATCCCTTTTTCTGATCTCGAGTCTGTGTGCCGCCGGACGGCAGGCATGAAGTGGCTTCGAACTGCGAAAATCGTTGCCAATCACCCTCTGAGCTCCGGAATTAGCCCGTCCAGCCAAATTCAGGACTTCACAATCTCTCTGTAGCGGCGGACGGTATCTTCTCAATAATTTGGGGTAGGGGCAGGTCTTGCACCTGCCCGCCTGGGCGACCGCAAGGGTTCGCCCCTACATTTTGA
>JACIWR010000277.1 GCA_014360845.1 Anaerolineae bacterium | reverse complement strand
TCAAGAAAGGGATGGCGATGGCCTCACAGGTCTTGTATCGCAAATGGCGACCCCAGACGTTTGAAGAAGTCGTGGGCCAGGAGCACGTGACCCGCACCCTGCGCAATGCCTTGCGCGACGGGCGCGTCGGCCACGCTTACCTCTTTGCCGGTCCACGGGGCACGGGCAAAACGACCACGGCGCGCCTTCTGGCCAAGGCTGTCAACTGCCTGGCCGATGTGCCGCTGCGCCCCTGCAATGAGTGCGCTGTTTGCGTGGCGATCAACGAAGGGCGCTTGTTGGATCTGATCGAAATTGACGCTGCCTCCAATCGCGGCATTGACGAGATCCGCGATTTGCGGGAAAGAGTCGCGTTTCGCCCCACCGAAGCCCGCTACAAGGTCTACGTCATTGACGAAGTGCACATGCTGACCAACGAGGCCTTTAACGCCCTGCTGAAGACCCTGGAAGAACCGCCGCCCCACGTCATCTTCGTCCTGGCGACCACCGAACCCCACAAAATCCCGCCCACGGTGCTCTCTCGCTGTCAGCGCTTTGACTTTCACCGCATCCCCTTATCCCGCATCCTGGAACGCTTGGAGCGCATCGCGACCAACGAGGGGCTACAGGTGGAGAGAGCGGCGCTGGAACTGATTGCCCGCAGTGCCACCGGCAGTCTGCGCGATGCCGAAAGCCTGCTGGATCAGCTCGGCTCCGGTGGCGATGAGCAGATTGGGGTAGAGCAGGTGCGTGCCATGCTGGGAGCTGTGCCGGCCCAGGTGGTAAGCCGGCTGGTTGACCACCTGGTGGACGGGGAGGTGGCAGCGGGTCTGGAAGTGATTAACCGGGCCGTGGACGAGGGCATTGACCCCCGCCAGTTCACCCGCCAGGTCGTGGAACACTTGCGCGCTCTGCTCATGCTCAAAGTGGGGGACGGCGCCCAACTACTGGATTTGTCCGAGGAATCCTTGACCGAGATGCAGCAACAGGCTGCTCGCATGTCGCTGCGACAGGTGGTGCAGGCCGTCAAACTCTTCAATCAAGCCAGCCTCGATTTACGAAGCAGCTTACAGCCCCAACTCCCTCTGGAGCTGGCCTTTGTCGAGGCGACTTTGGGCGCTGCGGAGTCGGAATCAGAGCCATCTCCACCGGAGCCCGCCCCGAGGGAGGTCCGGTCCCACACACCGCCGGAACCGCCCCCTTCCGCACCGCCGCCGCGAGCGGCAACCCCGTCCCCCGTCAATCCCCCTGAACCTGCGGAAACGGAGAGCGGAGCGATGGAGGATCATGCACCTGCCGCGGATTCCGGGGCCGCGTCTGCTGTGACTCTGGAGGCCGTCCGCCTGCACTGGGCGCGCATCCTGGCCGAAGTGCGTCCTCGGAACCGCACTGTCGAGGCCCTGTTGCGCTCGTGTACCCCGGTGCGGGTGGAAGGGGATAACGTCTTGATCCTGGGTGTCCTTCACTCTTTCCACAAGGAACGCCTGGAGGAAGCGCGGTGCCGCAGCCTGGTGGAAGAGGTCTTCAGCCGCGTCCTCGGCTGTCCCTGTCGAGTGCGATTCATCCTTACTTCCAAAGATCGGGCTACCAGCGCTCCCAGTGCTACGTCCAAGAAGGACGAACCCAAGCAGGAGGAAACACCGGCGTCAGATAAAACACAAGGGTATCAGGACGTGGCCAGTGACCCCTTGATCCGCGAGGCGGTAGAACGTTACGGGGCACGGGTAGTGGACGTTCAGTGATAATTCAGACAGGAGGTTAAGCACGTGAGCAAAGGAAAGGGTAGAAGGCGAGGAACTTTTCGACAGCCTTCCGGCATGGGAGGTGGCATGCTCCAGCAGATTCAGAAACTTCAGGAAGAGATGATGAAGACCCAGGAAGAGCTGGAGCAGGAAACGGTCACCGTCACTGCCGGCGGAGGAGCGATTTCCATCACCATCACCGGCCATCAGAAGGTTCAATCAATCACCATTGACCCGGACGTCGTAGACCCCGAAGACGTGGAAATGCTGCAAGACCTGATCTTGGCTGCGGTCAACGAGGCGATAGACGCCTCGAAGCAACTGGCTGCCGAGCGGTTGGGAGCTTTGACGGGGGGCATGAACCTCCCTGGGCTGGGCGATTTGCTGTGAGTGGGCACTAGCTATGCAGATCACCCCTGAACCCGTAACCCGATTGATAGAAGAACTATCGCGTTTGCCGGGCATCGGTCCCAAAACGGCCTCGCGGTTGACCTTTTATCTCCTACGCGCGCCTGCTGAGCAGACGATGTCCTTATCCGAGGCCATTCGTCAACTGAAGGAGCGCATTTCCTTCTGTGAGGTATGCTACAACATCACCGAACTCACCCCCTGCCCTATCTGTCGGGATGAGCAGCGGGACCGGACGCAGATTTGCGTGGTAGAAGAGCCTCTGGACGTGCTGGCTTTGGAACGGACCCATGCTTACCACGGCCTGTATCACGTGTTGCATGGGGCCATTTCTCCTGTGGAGGGCATAGGCCCCAACGATTTGCGCATCGCCGAGTTGCTGGAGCGCTTGCGGGCCGGGGAGGTGGTGGAGGTGATCCTGGCCACCAATCCGACGTTAGAGGGCGAGGCCACGGCCATGTACCTGGAAAGACAAATCTCGCCGTTGGGGGTGAAAGTCACGCGCCTGGCCAGAGGGTTACCGGTGGGCGGGGATTTGGAATATGCCGATGAAATCACCCTGGCGCGCGCGATTGAGGGGCGGCAGGCGGTGTGAAGCTGCCGGGAAGGCGATTTGACAAAATTCGCGCTCTGTGGTAACATATCGCCTCGTGCAAGGGCACGGCTGTCTTAAAAAATTCGAGAAAGTCTGGTTTGACCCCGTTTTGTGCTTGACAAAGACAGCCTGTTGTGATACAATAATAGCACGGTTGACAAAGCGGGTCTCGTCTGCCTGCGGGCGGAAAGACCAAAACAATTGAGGAGAGAAAGGAGACGAGCGGGTCTTAAGTTTACAACCTAACTAGGGGGTGCAAGATAGCTTCGTCTCCACCGATGTGTCTCAACATCGGTGTTTTTGTTCAGTTTGACAAATCTCCGGAATTGTGGTATATTACCGCCCGCTTTCGAGGGGCACCTTAACAATTGAAGAGCGATAGGAAGGTCGCGAGAACGTTGGGTCCTAATCAAATTCCGTGAACAAGTTTCTATGGAGAGTTTGATCCTGGCTCAGGATGAACGCTGGCGGCGTGCCTAACACATGCAAGTCGAACGGACCAAGCCTGTGCTGCGGGCAGAAGATTCGTCTGAAGCCCAAAGCGTTGGCTTGGTTAGTGGCGAACGGGTGAGTAACACGTAGGTGACCTGCCCCGAAGAGGGGGATAACTGTCCGAAAGGGCAGCTAATACCCCATGTGCTCGGCGATTCGGTTCGTCGAGTAAAGCTCCGGCGCTTCGGGAGGGGCCTGCGGCCGATTAGCTAGTTGGTAGGGTAATGGCCTACCAAGGCGATGATCGGTAGCTGGTCTGAGAGGATGATCAGCCACAATGGCACTGAGACACGGGCCATACTCCTACGGGAGGCAGCAGTGAGGAATATTGCGCAATGGGCGAAAGCCTGACGCAGCAACGCCGCGTGGGCGATGAAGGCCTTCGGGTTGTAAAGCCCTTTTCTGGGGGACGAGGAAGGACGGTACCCCAGGAATAAGCGTCGGCTAACTACGTGCCAGCAGCCGCGGTAAAACGTAGGACGCGAGCGTTATCCGGATTTACTGGGCGTAAAGCGCATGCAGGCGGCCTTGTAAGTCGGATGTGAAATCTCCCGGCTCAACTGGGAGGCGTCATTCGATACTGCAAGGCTTGAGGGCAGGAGAGGGGAGTGGAATTCCCGGTGTAGTGGTGAAATGCGTAGATATCGGGAGGAACACCAGTGGCGAAGGCGGCTCCCTGGCCTGTACCTGACGCTAAGATGCGAAAGCGTGGGGAGCGAACGGGATTAGAAACCCCGGTAGTCCACGCCGTAAACGATGCGGACTAGGTGTGGGAGGTATTGACCCCTTCCGTGCCGTAGCTAACGCGTTAAGTCCGCCGCCTGGGGACTACGGCCGCAAGGCTAAAACTCAAAGGAATTGACGGGGGCCCGCACAAGCAGCGGAGCGTGTGGTTTAATTCGATGCTACACGAAGAACCTTACCTGGGCTTGACATGCGGGTTGTAGTGAAGCGAAAGCGGAACGATCCTTCGGGAAGCCCGCACAGGTGCTGCATGGCTGTCGTCAGCTCGTGCCGTGAGGTGTTAGGTTAAGTCCTGTAACGAGCGCAACCCCTGCTGCTAGTTACACGTGTCTAGCGGGACTGCCTGGGTCAACCAGGAGGAAGGTGGGGATGACGTCAAGTCAGCATGGCCTTTATGTCCAGGGCTACACACACGCTACAATGGCCGGTACAATGGGTTGCCAAGCCGTGAGGCGGAGCTAATCCTCCAAAGCCGGTCTCAGTTCGGATTGCAGGCTGCAACCCGCCTGCATGAAGCTGGAGTTGCTAGTAACCGCGCGTCAGCAATAGTGCGGTGAATACGTTCCCGGGCCTTGTACACACCGCCCGTCACGTCATGGGAGTCGGCAACACCTGAAGCCGGTGGGCTAACCCGCAAGGGAGGCAGCCGTCGAAGGTGGGGTCGGCGACTGGGACGAAGTCGTAACAAGGTAGCCGTAGCGGAAGCTGCGGCTGGATCACCTCCTTTCTAGGGAGATAAGGTCGCCCGATTAACGGATTAAGCCGATTTATAGATCGGGTTAATCGTCAGAATCGGCTGACCAATCTTCTAGGTCAATCACGGACTGCCAGGTCCGTGCCACCCGACGTTTGAGCCCTTCCTATCGCTCCTCAGTTGTTAAGGTGGACATCAGTTCCAGTTTACAAGTGTGGTGTCAAGGTTACTGAGGTAACCTTGAACTTTGTAACTTACCAAACTTTGGGGCATTAGCTCAGTCGGCTAGAGCATTCCTCTGATAAGGGAAAGGTCTCTGGTTCAAGTCCAGAATGCCCCACTCGTCGCTGGTTTCTACCTCCCGGATTTGTTCTCTAGGCAACTGATTTGGGGATGTAGCTCAGATGGGAGAGCGCCTCCCTTGCACGGAGGAGGTCAGGGGTTCGAGTCCCCTCATCTCCACCAAGTCGAGGGGCGCTTGACAAGAGAGAGGGTTTGTAGTATACTCAATCTGCAATCTAAGGCAGAGCGAGGGATTATGGGTACAAACGGTTCAACGAAGGTGGATAGTAGTTAAGGGGGCATATTGAGGGGCGTGTCTTGCGGCCTGGCGATATGCCGGGCCGTTTCTGTGTCAAGTGAGATTGGCCATTAGTGGCTGGGGGTTAGGAAGCTAACCCGCAACGACTAGCGGCCAATCGCTAGGGCGAAAGAGGGGAATTCTCCCCTCGCCGCCTGGCACTTTAACAACTGAACAGAATGCGAGCGTTTCAATTCCGCTGGCTCACATGAATTAAGCTACTAAGGGCGTACGGTGGATGCCTTGGCGCCAAGGGCCGATGAAGGGCGTGGTACACTGCGATAAGCCTCGGGGAGCCGTGTGCAGGCGTTATATCCGGGGATGCCCGAATGGGGAAACCCGCCTGGGGGAATGCCCAGGCACCGCTGGCTGAACACATAGGCCAGACGGGGGGCACGCGGGGAACTGAAACATCTTAGTACCCGCAGGAAGAGAAATCAAAAGAGATTCCCTAAGTAGTGGCGAGCGAACGGGGAAGAGCCCAAACTCATCTCGTGCTAAAGGCTGCAGCCGTTGCGAGATGGGGGTTGTAAGGCACGGCCGGGGTCACTGCAGGGGCCCCAGGGAGTTACAAATCTGGCCTCTAGCCGAACTACGCTGGAAAGGTAGGGCATAGAGGGTGATACCCCCGTAGGCGAAAGGGGACCAGACTCCCGCCGTTGACCTTGAGTACCACGGGGCACGCTAATCCTGTGGGAAGCAGGGAGGCCCACCTCCCAAGGCTAAATACCCTTGGCGACCGATAGCGGACAAGTACCGTGAGGGAAAGGTGAAAAGAACCCCTGTTCGGGGAGTGAAATAGAACCTGAAACCGTATGCCTACAAGC
>JACIWR010000276.1 GCA_014360845.1 Anaerolineae bacterium | reverse complement strand
ACAGGCCGTAGGCGAGTACGGGCAGGGCTACCAGCAGAACCAGGGCTGAGGTCAGGATGACTTGTTTCCACCGGCCGCTCCGCGCCGCGAAGAGCACAATGATAACCCCGTGTACCGGCAGTAACAGAAAGCTCAGGTAATGGGTGTAGAGCATTGCGCCCGTACTGAAAATGTATGCCAGCCACCAGCGCACCCCTTGGCGATAGTCCAGGTCCAGGGCGCGCCCCAGGGCAACCATCGTCAGCAGGCCCCAAAAGGTCACTGAGGTGTAGGGGCGGGCCTCTTGGGCGTACCACAGGTACAGGGGCGAACACGCTCCCATCAGGGCTGAGAGCAGTCCGGCCAGGGGCCCAAACAGGCGCTTGCCCCACACGTACAGCAGGGCTGTACACAGGACGGCGAAAATCAGTGAAGGAAAGCGCAGGGCGAACTCAGTATCGCCCATCAGGCGCACGGTGAAGTGCAGAATCAGGAAGTAGAGTGGAGGGTGATTGTCAATAGTGACCGTCTGGTTGATCCCGTCCTCCAGGATGATCTGGTTGGAGAGGATGGCGGGTATGTCCCTGGTGGCACGGTAGTGGCTCAGGCTTTCGTCCCACCACAGGCTATCGTGTCCCAGGTGGTAAGCACCCCGCAAGCAGGCGATGAGCAGGATCAGGGTGATGAGCAGCCAGCGCGCGGATAACGGGCGCTGAAGTGGCAACGCTTTGGTGTTTTCCGATCCGGTGTTCTGCATCTGACTCATGGGGCTACCACCCGCACCTTGCCCAACAGCACGCGGTTATCCACCACCCGCCCGTCGGGACTGATCACCCGCAAACGGGGATAATCGGGCGAGCGGGGCAGGTAGACGCCGATTTCGATGTCGTACACAGCGGGCGGGGTGTCCGGGTGCACGGTCAGGTCGTAGCTGTCTTCAATGATCTGTCCCACCGTCCAGCCTGAGGTCGGCGCAGCTCCGCGCTGGGGCACGCTGTCCATCTGCGCCCAGATGGTGTCCTGCTCGCCCAAGACATGGGTGAACACGGTGTAGTCCTCTTCCATCTCCGCCAGACATTCCCAGTACAACGTCAGGTGCAGGGTCTCGCCGGGGGCCACCACCCGCCGGTCCAGGTGGTAGCCGATGAGCTTCATCTTGTCGCCAAAGTTGAAGGAGACCGGGTTGGGCACCTCGCCGGGCCAGGGGGCGATGCGGATGTGTTCAAAGCGCAGATGGTCGCCCAACAGGTCTCCGTTGGACGCGGTGGCCGGCAGACGTTCGTTGGTATGCACATCGAACAGTCCCATTTCTAATGTGGTGTCGCTGGGGGCGTAAGCTGTGGCCGGGATGGGCAACACGTAGCGGTCGGCGAAGGTCCGGCCGGGGGTGAGCAGGCGCGTGGCCAGCAACCCCTGTCCCGGGTAGCGGTCCCGCTGGGCGACGATCAGTTCGTTTTCGTCCAAGAGGTGCAGGAAGACGCTCCAGTCGCGGTCCATGGTATCCAGACATTGCCAGTATAGGGTGAAACGCAAAGGCTCACCGGGACGTACTTCGTTCGTCTCCAACTCGTAACCCAACAAGCGCATTTTCCCGCCGAAATCCATGTCCAGGCGGTGGGGAATGGCAGCCAACTCGGCGTCGGTGAGCGGGGGCGGGGCAGCGTAGGCTGGGGCGATGACGGCGAAGGGGGCCGCGGCGGCGATGACGAGCATAAACGCGCCGACCAGGGCCAGCAGGACCCGCGTCCAGCGTTGTGGAAGCCAGGCGGCCAGGCCCAGCGCGGTCAACACCGACCAGGCAGAGATGGCCGAGAAGACCAGACGTCCCTGCGATGACCAGGTCACCGTGGCCCAGCGGCTCCAGGAGATGACAACCACGGCGGGCCAGGCCAGCAGGAGCAGGTATCCGGCTACAAGTTCCGGGTTCCAGGTTTCAGGTTTCAGGTTGCGCGACCGCAAATAGTGCGCTACAAGTCGGATAAGCCAGGCTATCAAACCAGCGGCTGCAAAAATGACCACGCCGTTGAGCACGGTGTAGACCCAGCCGGGCAGGGGCACGTTCACCCCGCCGAACAGGCCCCAGTAGGCCATCATAAATCCCTGGCGTTCACCCCACAGTTGGCGCAGAGTGGCAGGAGCGGCCCGCTGGCCCAGGATGGCGATAAAGACTTCCAGGCCCAGCCAGTCGCCGTAGAGCACCCAGTTGCGCCAGTACCACCATCCGGCGATGAGGGCCACCAGTCCGGCGGTGATAATCCCGCCCGCGAGAAAGATTCGCCACGAGCGCCGCCGCCAGGCCACGTAGCTTATCGCCAGGGCGGTGAGGGGCAACAGACCCAGGGCGCTCTCTTTGGTGAGGACCGCCGCTCCGAGAGTCAGACCGAGGATGATGAGCTGGAGGGCCGGAGGGTTGGAAGATTGGAAGGTTGGAAGGGATGTGCGGAGCAGGTGGATCAATTGGAAAAGCGCCGCCGCGCAGAGAAGCATCGTCAGATTATCGTTGTTCACCGCGCCGCTGATGAAGCAGAACATGGGGTTGAAAGCGGTGATAGCCGCCGCGCCGAGGGCCACATCCTCACGGTCGGGCAGGAGTTCTCTGGCGGTGAGATAAGTGAGCAACACGGTGCCCGCGCCCATGAGTACCGAGAGCAGGCGCACAACATGCACGGCCAGCACCGTCCCCCGCCAGGGAAAAGCCTCCCGTGGCGAGTGCACCACCAGGTTGGTGTTGCCGTCCTCGGTGATGAGGCCGTTGTCCACGTGAGGGTTGAGCCAGCGCACCTCTTCCATGTCCGAAGTGTCAATCCAGGCTGTGGCCAGCGCGCCGATGATGTAGTACAAAGGCGGTTGGCTGCCCTCCTGCCGCCAGGGACCGACGTTCTGCGGGTCTTGCACGGGTAGGCTCCAGTGGTCGGCGATGTATTTGACCATGGGATAGTGCCACAGCTCGTCGGATGCCTCGAAGACGGGCGTGACCACGCTGTAGGTGGTGGCCAGTACCAGGAACAAAATGATGATGACTATGATGGATTGGTGACGGTTGAGCAATTCGCCAAGCATGGAAGGGTCCTTGGTTTTTCGAAGGAACTCAGTACAGACTGCCGCAAATTCGCGCCGAGTTTTTCGCGCCCGCACCGGCCTGGAAGAGCCGGTGCTGGGGCGCTTTTCGGCCTATTTTGGGGCCCAGCGCCGCCTGTTCACGGCGGCGCGGGTTAGCATAACACGGAATGAATTTACGCGCCGCTGTACTCAGGGTTCCTTCTGGGAACTCAGGGTCTCGTATAGGGATAGTGTCTGGGTGGCGATGTTTTCCCAGGTGAAGTGTTGGGCCAGGTCTGCGGCTCCCTTGCCTAACTGCTGCCGCAGTTCTGTGTTTTGCGCCAGGCGGGTGATGGCTCTGGCCAGAGCTGTTGGCTCGTCGGGCGGCACCAGGATGATGTTCTCCCCGTCACGCAGTTCGGGCACCGGCCCGCGCGGCTTGGTGCTTATGATGGCGCAACCGTGGGCCAGCGCGGCCATGAAGCTCCCTCGCCGGAAGGAGGCCCCATCGCGGTAGGGCAACACGCAGATGTCCGCCGCCAGCAGGTTGGCCGAGACCTCCTCAGCGGGGGTGTAGCCGGTCCAATGGACTCGCTCGTCCAGTTTCAGCTCGGTGATCAGGGCTTTGACCTTGTTCAAATAGGCTACATTGGTGGGATCGCTGGAGCCGACCTGGCCGCCGATCATCAGCAGGTTAACCGGCATACCGTGTGCTACTACTTTGCCCAGGGCGCGAATCAAGGTCTCGCCGCCTTTGCTGGCGTTAAGGAAGCCGAAATAGGCCAGCAGAAGATCGCTCGGTCCCACACCCCAGCGGGCGCGCCAGGCGTCGCGGTCGTAATCGCGGGGTGGCGTGGGGGCGATGTTGCTGCCGATTGGAATCCGGGCCAGGCGCGTGATGCGTAATGCGTGTTGCGTGATGCGTGAGGCGTCCTCGGGATCGGTGACGATGACGGCATCACATTGGCGGGCCGGCTCATAGGTGATCCAGCGTCGCAGCGGTCCGGCCTTGGGAAAGAGATACGGCTCCCGCAGGTCGTGGTAAGTGATGACCAGGCGCGGCCTTTGGGACTCCCACCGCAAGCGCCGAGGCAGGAGATTGATGGCCGGATGCATCCCGTAGGCAGCCGTCTGATACTGGATGTTGACCACGTCCGGTGCCAGTTCACGCACCAATCTCAGGATGGCGCCCCAGCAACGCCAGTTCCACTGCTCAATGACGGGAAACACTTCAATGCCATTCATCTGCCGTCGGCTGCCTGCCTTCGTAGAAGTGATAACGCTGACCTGGCAGCCCAGCGCGACCAGGGCCTTTCCCAATTCGTGGGTGAAATCGCCCACGCCGCCTTGCATGGGCGGGAATTCACCGGTGATTAAGAGAACTTTCATCAGTGCAATCCCGACCGTAGCACCTCCCTGTACGCCCGCACTCGTTCCGCCCGCAGCTCCCGTTTGTGTCCCACCAGCCACTTGAGCGATTCGACGACGAGCAGGTAGACATAATTCAGCAGCAGGAACGCGCGCACCAGCGCCCCCGCCCAACGCCCGTGATGCTTGCGAAAGTAGTGGATTTTGCTGCGCTGGAAACGTACATGGCGCAGGGGCAACACCTGCTCGCTGGACTTGCCCTCATGATGGATCACCTGGGCTGTGGGCAGGTAGACCACTTTCCATCCGGCGTCGCGGGCGCGGCGGCACCAGTCCAGTTCTTCGGAATACATGAAGAAGTCATCGTCCAAGAGCCCCACCTGTTCCACAGCCTGTCGGCGGAGAAGGATACAGGCTCCGGTGACCCAGTCCACCTCGGAGAGGGCCTTGTCGGGGCGGTCCTGGACGTAGTAGCGGCGCAGGATGCGGTTATCGGGCCACCACTGCTGGATGACAGTGCTTTCCACCAAAGCCGTGCACAATGTGGGAAAGCGACGACGTGAGGACTGGACGGAGCCGTCGGGGTTGAGCAATTGCGGCCCTAAGGCTCCCACGTCGGGATGGGCGTCCATGTACGCCACCATTGGGGATAGCGCGTCGCCCACGACCTCGGTGTCGGGGTTGAGGAGCAGGATGTAACGCCCCTGGCTGGTGGTGATTCCCAGGTTGTTTCCGCCGGTGTAGCCCAGGTTCACCTCGCTGGCGATGAGGCGTACCTGGGGGAATTCCCGGCGAACCATTTCCACGCTGCCGTCTGTGGAGGCGTTGTCTATGACGATGATTTCGAGTTTGCAGGTTTTCGCGTTTGCAAGTATTGAGTTAAGACATTGGCGCAGAAGATCACGGACATTCCAGTTGACAATGACAATAGACAGATCGAGCATTCCCACTCCGAGCAGTGGTGAGTATGCCACAGAACCACACAGAATCACGCAGAAAAGCATCCTCTGTGTGTTTCCGTGTGTTTCTGTGGCTAATAATCGCGCTGTATGATGAAATCGGCCAGGTCGAATAAAATCTGGCGGTTTGGGTGGGCGGGAAGCGCCTGGAGCGCCTCTTGCGCGTATTGGGAGAAGCGGCGGGCTTCGGCGAGGGCCGTTTCTATGGCTCCGGAGGCGCGGATGGCGTTGATGGCGGCCTGCACGGATGCGGCGTCGCGATGCCCTTCGTCTATTACCCGCCTGATAGTTGTGGGATCGTTCCCCTGCGACAGGAAATACAACATCGGCAAGGTGATAATCCCCTGGCGCAGGTCGCTGCCTGCCGGCTTACCCATTTTGTCCTCGTCGCCCACCAGGTCAAGCACGTCATCCACGATTTGGAAGGCCAGGCCCACGTTGTGCCCGTAGTCTCGCAGAGCTTGTATCTCGCTCTGGGTAGCGTTGCTGAGGATGGCACCGGCCTCTGTGGCGGCTGCGAACAGGGCCGCCGTCTTGGCGAAGATGCGCCGGTAATAGTCGTCTACGGAATATGGGAGTTGTTGTCTGTTGAAATGCTGGCGCAGTTCGCCGTCGCAGATGATGGTCAGGGTTTGAGAAAAGATGTTCACCACTCGTATGTTCCCGGTTTCCGCGGCCAGGGCAGCGGCGCGGGAGAAGAGATAGTCGCCGATGAGGACAGCGATGCTGTGGTT
>JACIWR010000275.1 GCA_014360845.1 Anaerolineae bacterium | reverse complement strand
GGCCGGTGATAACCATTTTAACTGTCTGCATAATGATCAGTCCCTCGTGCCTATAGTCTCCTGATGCGATCGATCAGGCGGTTGATCACACTGCGCTTAACTGCCGGGGGACGTTCCACAGGTTTTTCCCGGCCAGGGGGTACCAGCGGACGCGCCTCCGCGCCTTCGGGACGAACCAACTCCACCAAACCGGCCTGAAGCATGCCATAGACAATTTTGCGAATCTGGAACTCGCTCATGTTGTTGGCCTGGGCTATCTGCCGGATGGTGTTTCGCGGATTGATGAAAGAAATCACGCGCCACTCTTCAACGGTCAGGTTAACGTTGCGCAGTTTGGCACTGGGGCGATCGGTAAACTTAAGAGCCAAGTCCAGATTGGGTAACTCCTCCTGCAGGCGCTCCCACTCTTTCACACGCCGACTGCCCTCCATGATGACGTTTTCCAGGTCAATGGGGACAGTAATCTGTCCTGCAGGGGGCAGGCGATTGGGCTCAAAATGAAAAATGCCCTCTTCCCAGGTGAACAAGCGGTAGACGACATTGAGTACGTGGTCTTTTACACTTTGCACGACATCGCTTTGAGTAACCAGGCCAGCGTTGATGAGATACAGCGCCAGTTCCTTCTCGGTCGCTTTGCCGGCGCGAGCTTTGATAGCCTTCGACTGCTCCTCGGACAGCTTGCCCGCCTTCAGGAGCATGCTGGTTAGATCGCCGTTCTGACCCGAGGCAGTGGCATGGACCAGCTTCCCTTCCTTGAAATACATTTTCGCATCTGCGCCCTGCGATTGGATGGTCAATGCTCCAGTTTTGCGGGCCAGATTGATCAGGTTGAGAAGCTGAGTCGTGTTAAAATCTCTCAGATTCCCCTTCAGTGCCATTTGTTTCCTACCTTGTTATCCTGCTAAGGGGCCCCGATACCTGATGTAGGAAAGGGCCTTGGTTTTGCACCAGATGTTGTGACGGTGTGACGAAGCGCACCTGATAAGCATACAATGTTTTTAGATTATACCCTTTCTTTATCTTTAAGTCAACTACATCGGGTTTCGGGGGTGTATTTCACTTTGGGGGCGAGTTGCTGCTGTGCCCTGGCCTCGGAGACCTCTCCCATCCCCCCCAGAATATGGTAGGCGCGGTTTCTTACCGCGCAACCCCGGTCACGACAGTTTGTCTTCGCGGTGCTGGGAGCCGTCGGCCGCGCTATGGAAAGCGCGGCTACCCAACTTCGCTCAGGGCGCAGCCCTTCGGCGGGCTCAGGACGCAGCAGCGGTCGGTCGCTACGGGACAAACCTGCCCCAAAACTGAAACGCACCCCGATACACTACCGCAATTGACACCATCTGCTAAACGGATATATAATATTGGGCACAAGCGATACCCCCCAAGAAGCCACCTGTCAGGAGGGAGGACTGACATGAGTGAACAGCAAGGGGACCTCACAACAAAAAGTACGACGGCAAGCAACGATAGAGTGATTATCGAGGTGCAAAACGTGACCAAGGTCTACCGCCTGGGCGAGGTGGAGGTACACGCCCTGCGCGGGGTCTCCCTCCAGGTCCGTGAAGGCGAACTCCTGGCCATCATGGGCCCCTCCGGCTCCGGCAAGTCCACCATGATGAACATCATCGGCTGCCTCGACCAGCCCACCTCCGGCAAGTACTTCCTCGAAGGCACCGACGTCAGCCGCCTCAACGACAACCGCCTGGCCGAAATCCGCAACCGCAAAATCGGCTTCGTCTTCCAAACCTTCAACCTCCTCCCCCGCACCACCGCCCTGCAAAACGTGGAACTGCCCCTCATCTACGCCGGTATCAGTGGCCGCGAACGCCGCCGCCGCGCCATCGCCGCCCTGGAGGCCGTGGGCCTCGCCGATAGAATGCACCACCGCCCCAACGAACTCTCCGGCGGCCAGCAGCAACGCGTGGCCATCGCCCGCGCCCTGGTCAACCGCCCCTCCATCATCCTCGCCGATGAACCCACCGGCAACCTCGACTCCAAATCCGGCGCTGAGATCATGTCCATCTTCCAACGCCTCAACGAGGAAGAGGGCATCACCATCGTCTTCGTCACCCACGACCCCGAAGTAGCCGCCTGTACCCGCCGCCTCGTCCACCTGCGCGATGGCCTCATCACCGCCGATGAAGTAATCGCAAACGGCAATTGCAATTTGTAACCAGATTCCGGCGACCAGCACCTATCATGTCCGCGGCGGGTCTGAGACCCGCCGCACACCGCTAACCTCATTCACGACCTCCCGCTTTGCCCCGCCGACCGACACCGGATGTCCGGCTTATTTTGAGGCCTTCTAACACCCTATCCGAACACTTGCCCGTTTTTAGGTAAATTTTAAGACTTTTCTATTGTTTTAAATACTTTTTCCACCCGATTCTATGGTATAATAAAAGTTAATCCTAACCATCATACAAAGCGTTGCGCCTCGACCTAACATCGTACTCCCAATAAGTCAATGTAGATCAAAATAGCCACTGAAATCCTTTCCCCTGGGGGGCACTGTTATCTCCACGGAGCTGACTTCTTCAAGAGGCTGTAACGCTTTTCGCGTCATGACACGGTAGTACCTCTCACCTGGGAGTCACATTTCCCCGACCAAAATTCCAAAAGTAATTTTGGCATGCAGGCCCTTACATAATCGGTCAATCAAGAAGGGTTCAAGGAGGACACTGAATGAATCGCAGAAACATCGTTATCATTCTCGCCCTTGCTGCTCTCGTAATCGCAGCCGGACTAGGCTATCGTTACTACAACCGCGATAACCCCACCAACGAAATCGAAGGCGAAATCTACAGAATTGAGCGCGGTAACCTGGAAACTTCCGTAAGTGCCACCGGCACCATCGCTGCCAAAGCGGAGGTCTCGCTCTCTTTCAAGACCTCGGGCAAAGTGGCGGAGGTTCTAGTGTCCGAAGGTGACCGAGTAAGCACCGGTCAAATTCTGGCTCGGCTGGAGACCCAGGACCTGGAACTGCAAGTGGCACAAGCGCAAGCGAATCTGAACATAAGCCTGGCCCAGTTGAAACAAATACAAAAGGGTCCCAGCGAAGCAGACATCGCCGCTGCAGAAGCTAATCTGGCCAGCGCAAAAGAATATCTCGCCAAAGTGCTGGCAGGACCTTCTCAGGCGGAACTCGCCGCTGCGGAAGCGAGCCTGGCCGCCGCTCTGGATACCTACCAGCAGCTATTGAACAGCCCCACCGCCGAAGACCTGCGCCGCGCCGAACTTCAGGTAGAGCAAGCCCGCCTGAACTTGTGGGCAGCGCAAATCGAACGGGATGCCCTTGGCGGTACAGACGCTGCCGAGGCGAAAGTGGGGAGCATGGAAGTAGCCCTGGAGCTGGCGGAGCTTGAGTTACAACAATTGAAAGAAGGCCCAACGGTCGCGGAGATCAAGAACGCGGCTGCCCAAGTAGAACAGGCTCGCGATTACCTGGAAAAATTGAAAAACAGCCCTACAGCCAGCGACATCGCGGCTGCGCGGGCCCAGGTAGCTGCCGCCGAAGCTGAATTGGACCGGCTGAAAAGTTCCCCCACCGACGAAGACCTGGCCATTGCTCAGGCCCAGGTTGACCAGGCCCAAGCCGCCCTGGATCAAGCCCAGATCGCTTTGGCAGACGCCATCATCACCGCTCCCTTCGACGGGGTCGTGGCCCGCGTAGGAGCCGAGGCCGGTGAGTTCATCATGGCCAACACCCCTATGATAGTGCTGGTAGATACCTCCAGCTATCACATCGTGGCCAGCATTGATGAAGCGGACATCGGTAAAGTGTCTGAGGGCCAAAAAGTAGCTCTAACTTTAGATGCTTTCCCCGGTGAACAACTGAATGGAATCGTATCCCTGATCTCACCCATCTCGACTATGGAGGGAGGAGTAGTCTCTTACGACGTACGCATTGACATCAACCCCACCGACCTGCCGTTGCGGACAGGGATGACGACCAACGCTACCATCACCACCCAGCACAGAGAAAACGTCCTCCTGGTGCCCAACCAGGCCATCACTGTCAACGAAGAAACGGGACAGAAATACGTGGAGAAAGTGACGTCTGCGGGAATAATTCCGGTGGAGATTAAAACGGGGTTAGCCAATGAGCTGGTCAGTGAAGTGCTTGAGGGCTTGAAAGAAGGGGATCGAGTTATCGCCAGGAGCACTTCCTACCGAGAGATGTTCAGCGAAATGATGCGCTCCACCTTTTCACAAGAATAACACGGCGAAGAGGAGTCTGTCAGCATGAGTCTGATAGAAGGTTTACGTATATCTTTACGCGCACTCAGCGTCAACAAAATGCGCGCCGGTCTGACGATGTTGGGGATTATTATCGGCATCAGTGCGGTTATCATCCTGGTCTCGGTGGGACAAGGTGTGCAGGCCGCCGTGGGCGAGGAGATGAAAGGCATCGGCTCCAACCTGGTCTTCGTCATCCCCGGCGAGTTGGAAGCCAGCAACACCAGCATGCGCAGCAACTTCATCCGCAGCGTCAACGTCTCGACCCTGACTTATGGAGACGCATTGGCCATGGCGGACAAGAACAACGTGCCCGACTTGATCAGCGTAGCTCCTGAATTCGCGGGTACCGCCAAAGTCGTCTATGGCAACAAGAACACTCAAACCAATATCAGCGGTGTCACCCCAGAGTTTCAGGTGGTACGCAACTTCTGGCCTGTGGCGGGCAGCTTCATCACCCACAACGATGTGCGCACCAAAGCCCGAGTGGCCGTTCTCGGTCAGCGGGTGCTCGAAGAGCTATTCCCACCGGGCACCAACCCAATCGGCCAGACCATTAAGATCAATCGCGTGCCCTTCCGAGTCATCGGCGTTATGGAGGAAAAAGCAACTTCTTCTTTCAGCGACGACAACGACGTGGTATACATCCCTCTCTCCACAGCACAAACCAGGCTATTCGGCGGACGAGACATATCGGGTGATTACACAGTGTCTGTCATTTACGCTAAAGCGACAGATGAATCGCGCCTGGATGCTGCCCGAGACCAGATAGTGAAATTGCTGCGACGACGACACGGCCTGATCTACAGCTCGGACAAAGATGACTTCTCCGTCCTCACGCAAAAAGACATAGCCACCGTACTGGACAATCTGACCGCCATTCTCACCGCTTTCTTAGGGTTAATCGCCACCGTATCCCTTATCGTTGGGGGCATCGGGATCATGAACATCATGCTGGTATCCGTCACAGAACGGACCAGGGAGATAGGCATTCGCAAAGCCGTAGGGGCTAAGCGCCAGGCCATCCTGACGCAGTTTCTCATCGAGGCCATCGTGCTTAGCTTCATCGGCGGACTTATCGGCATCTCCATCGGCGTAGTGGGCACCACAGCCATTTCCAATATGGTTCAGGGTTTGACCACCCGCATCTCGCCCACGACCATTCTCTTAGCCACGGGGTTCTCGATGGCTGTCGGCCTGTTCTTTGGCATTTACCCAGCCACACGAGCCGCCAGTCTCAACCCCATTGACGCACTTCGCTACGAATAGACCGGCCGGCAGCGGCGAAACCCCTTCCCAACTATAGGAGGGGAAAAATGCATAGAGGGCAGACGAAGCTGTACGGAGCTGTTCTGACGCTCCTGACAGGAGCATTGCTGTGGTTAACGGGATATACACCACAGCCCCAGGCCGCCGCTGCGCCAGATTTACCCGGTCCCTGCGAAATCGAGCATCAACAAGTCACCGTCAGTGGACAGGAAACCCATATCTATTACCCCACAAGCTGCGACGGTGGGGTCTCCGCACCTTATCCGGGTATCGCCTTCGCCCATGGCTTCAGCATGTTTGGACTCTCCAACGGGGCCGCGGAGAACGAGGACCACGGTGAGCACCTGGCCAGCTGGGGTTATGTGGTAGCCATACCCCGGCTAACCGATGACGTAGATGAGCGTATTGCAGACATCACAGCCCTGCTGACTTACCTGGAAACGGAGACCGATTCACCGGGCTCTTTCCTGTATCAAAAGGTGGATGCCAACCGCCTGGGCTTAGCAGGCCATTCCTTCGGAGGCGCAACCGTATTGGCCGTAGGCGCGCAGGACACACGAGTGAAAGCCATCGTGG
>JACIWR010000274.1 GCA_014360845.1 Anaerolineae bacterium | reverse complement strand
GGGCATCCGCGATGAGATCGTGGTCATGGCTTCGGGTGGAGTGCGCACCGCTTACGACATCGCCAAGGCCATCGCTCTGGGAGCTGATGGCTGCGTCATCGGCACGGCGGACCTGGTGGCCTTGGGTTGTATGCGTCTGGGCACCTGTGAGAAAGACAAGGGCTGTCCTTTCGGCATCACCACCACCGACCCGGAGCTATCCAAATTGATTGATCCCGAAGAGGGCGCTCGGCGCATCGCCAATCTATACGCCTCCTGGCGCCTTCAGTTAGCGGACATCCTGTGCCGTTTGGGGCTGAAAAGCGTCCGGGAGCTGCGGGGCCGCACCGACCTGTTGGTGTACCTGGAGTGAAACTACACGCATCGCGTTACTCGGAGGTCATAATCATGGAAAAACTCTCACCCGTTGATCTCATCATCGCCGCCCGCCAGAAGTTGCTGACGGGATGTCCATCACCACCAGTGCACAAAGCCGCCACCGAAGGAGGATGCGGCGTGGTGGGGCTGGCCGCATCGGTGCCTGTGGCCGGACGCCACCTGGTCATCCCAGCCCGGCAGATGCACAACCGGGGTAACGGCAAGGGGGGCGGACTGGCGGCGGCCGGCCTCTCTCCGGCGCAGATGCGCGTTTCGCCGGAGACGCTGCGCGAGGCGACGCTCCTGCAAGTTGCTTACCTGGACTCCGCCGCCCGTCCCGAGGTGGAACAGGAAGCCATCTTGCCTTATTTCGATGTGGTACAGGGCTATGCCGTCCCCACCCTGGACGACTACCGGGTCGTGCCGGGCCTGGAGGTGAGGCCGCCCAACGTGTGGCGCTACTTCATCCGCGTCAAGCCCGACGTGCTGGCTCGTTTCGCCGGGGAAAATGGTTTAGAGGACCTGCCGCCCCGCCAGGTCGAGGACGAATTCGTGTACCAAAACAGCTTTCGCCTCAATCAGCGCTTCTACGCCAGCCTGGGGGAAAAGCGGGCCTTCGTGCTCTGCCACGGTCGTGACCTGCTGGTCTTCAAGATTGTGGGCTACGCCGAGCAGGCGGCTGCCTACTACCGCCTGGAAGACCTGGAGGCCCACGTCTGGATCGCTCACCAGCGCTACCCGACCAAGGGGCGGGTGTGGCATCCGGGCGGGGCCCATCCTTTCATCGGACTCAACGAAGCCCTGGTGCACAACGGCGACTTTGCCAACTATCACGCCGTCACCACCTACCTGCGGCAGCGGAACATCATCCCGCTCTTTCTCACCGACACCGAGGTCAGCGTCCTGCTCTTCGACCTGTTGGATCGCGTCTACGGCTACCCCTTGGAAGTGACCATCGAAGCCCTGGCTCCCACTACCGAGCGCGACTTCGCCTTGCTGCCGCCGGACAAACAGCGCCTTTACAAAGCTATCCAGACCACGCACCTGCACGCCTCGCCCGATGGCCCCTGGTTCTTCATCATCGCCCGCAGCAAGCCGGACCAGGGACTGTGGCAACTGTTGGGCATCACCGATACCTCCATGTTGCGCCCCCAGGTTTTTGCCCTTCACCAGGGCAAGGTGCAGATTGGGCTGATCGCTTCGGAAAAGCAGGCCATTGATGCCACGCTGCAGAGCCTGGCCGCCGAGGACGAGCGCATCTGTCCCGTGGCCGACCGCTACTGGAACGCTCGCGGCGGCAGCCACACCGATGGCGGCGCGTTCGTGTTCACGGTCGCTAATGGGGCATCGGCAAAGCAGCAAAGCGGCAAAACGCTGATTTGCACCGACAAGTTCGGGCGTGAGATACGAGCTCCCGCCGATCAGTATCACAACAATCCCTCCACCGCCGTGACATCACCAGCCTCTAGCGTGGCGGTACTTCTGGAGCGACCGACGTGGACGGTGGCCGGGTCGGAGGGGATAGAAGCGGCGTGGCAGGGGCTGGGGCGGGAGATTCGAGCCTGGAGCTATGGTGAACTGACCTGGTTCTGCGAGCAGATGGTGGCTCTGGCCGCTGAGGGGGAGGAGGCGTGGGCCTTTGCCGTGGGACTGCTCACCCGGCTGCGGGACCGGAACTACGATCCCGGCGCGAAACGGCGGGCCTCGGTGCTGGCGCTGGTGGACCGGGCGCTGACGCGGATTTTCGACAGCGTGCCCGCCCTGGCAGGGCCTGGGGCGGGGCGGCGACGGCGTGTGGACTGGGCGACGCGTGCCGCCTTGCGCGAGCCCCGCGACGGCGAGGAGACCCTGGTGCTGGACGTGGCCGCCTTTCCGCCGGAGGGGGATGAATCAGCGGCGCGGTTTATAGTCCAGGCGGCCCGGCTGGGCTGGTGCCGATTTATCACCTACGGCTGGCGGGGACAGCGTTTCTGTGGCTGCGGCCTGGGACCGGCGAGCGCGGGAGTGCGCATCGAAGTATACGGTTCCAGCGGGGATTACCTGGGCTCCGGCCTCGATGGGGCAGAGATACATGTGCACGGCACAGCCCAGGATCAGGTGGGGCAGATATTCAAGGCGGGTAAGCTGGTCATCCACGGGGATGTGGGGCAGACTTTTATGTACGGAGCCAAGGGTGGAGAGGCTTACGTGCGGGGCAACGCCGCAGGCAGACCGCTCATCAACGCTGTCGGGCGCCCCCGCGTGGTGATCAACGGCACCTGCCTGGACTACCTGGCCGAGTCCTTCATGGCCGGAGACCCGCTGAACGGTGGGGGTTTTGTCATCCTCAACGGCATCTCTTTCGATGACCACGGGCAGATGGTCGAGCTGCCCACGCCCTATCCCGGCGGCAACCTTTTCTCCCTGGCCTCGGGCGGGGCCATCTACGTCCGCGATCCCCACTGCCGGCTCAGCGAGGACCAGTTGAACGGCGGCCACTTTGCCTCGCTTACCAGCGCCGACTGGTCGCTGATTCGCCCATACCTGGAAGAAAACGCGCGTCTGTTCGACATCCCTGTTGAGGCCCTGCTGACGGTGGATGGCGGGCGACTGGCCCCGCACCAGGTTTATCGCAAGATAGCTGCTGCCCGTCTGGAAGTGCTCGCCTGAGCGGAGTCCAACTCCGCGAGATCAACAAGCCCCCGGCACCGGGAAAGTAGGGCGGGTTTCAACCCGCTGCCCGTTCGCTGCCCCGCAGTACAACTGCGGGACAGCGCCTTCGCTCGTGGAGTCCAAACCCCACGAGATCGAGGGTACTGTGAAACAGCGCCTCTATTCAGAGATGGTTTGTCAAGATAGCGATTTTGCTGTATCCTTATGCCAAAGTCTGCGAGAGGAGAACTTGTTCTAGATGTATCCGATCAATCCGCTGCGCATTGGTCTGGCCCAGATCAACCCCACAGTGGGTGATTTGTCGGGCAACACAGAGAAAATCCTGACCTACATCGAGCGGGCCAGAGGGCTGGGAGTTGACCTGCTGGCCTTCCCCGAACTGGCGATTACCGGCTATCCCCCCGAGGACCTCTTGCTCAAGCCCTCGTTTATCGAGGACAACCTGGCTTGCCTGCAGAGTATCGCCGGGGAGACGCGGGGCATGATCGTCATCGTCGGCTTTGTGGACTGTGATGGCAACGACATCTTCAACGCCGCTGCCTTGCTTCACGACGGGCAGGTAGCCGGTGTCTACCGCAAGATGTATTTGCCCAACTACGGCGTCTTCGACGAGAACCGTTATTTCCGCGCTGGACATCGCCCTCTCGTCTTCAGCGTGAAAGGAGCTACGGTGGGCCTCAGCATCTGCGAGGACATCTGGTATCCCGCCGGCCCTCCCGAAACCGAGGCCCTGGCCGGGGCCCAGTTGGCGGTCAACATCTCCGCCTCGCCCTACCACGCCGGCAAGGGATTGGCCCGCGAGCGGATGCTGGCCACCCGCGCCGCCGATAGCGTGATCGTCGTCGCCTTCTGTAACCTGGTGGGCGGCCAGGACGAACTGGTCTTCGACGGCGGCAGCGTGATTTTCGACGAGAGGGGGGAGCTGCTGGCTCGCGCCCGCCAGTTCGAAGAAGACTTGCTGCTCGCCGACCTGAATCTGCAGGGCGTCTTCCGCCAGCGATTGCACGACCCTCGCCAGCGTAAGGAGGAGTTGTCCGACATAAAACAGGTGGAGCGGGTGACGCTTTCGGGGACGGATGAGGCAGCGGCCCGCTCGCCGGTGAAACCGCGCGTCGAACCGCGCCTGGAGGCCGAGGCCGAGGTCTACCGCGCCCTGGTGTTGGGCACGCGGGATTACGTGACCAAGAACGGCTTTCGCCAGGTGGTCATCGGCCTTTCCGGGGGGATTGATTCCTCGTTGACGGCGGCCATCGCTGTGGACGCTTTGGGGGCGGAGAACGTGACCGGCGTCTTCATGCCCTCGCGCTACTCCTCCGCCGAAAGCCGGGAGGATGCTGAGCAACTGGCCGCCAACCTGGGCATCCGGTTTCTTGTCATCCCCATTGATCAGACCTTCCAGGCCTATCTGGACGTGCTGGCCGAATCCTTCAGCGGCGTCGAGCCGGACGTGACCGAGGAGAACATCCAGGCCCGCATTCGCGGCAATATCCTCATGGCCCTTTCCAACAAGTTCGGCTGGCTGGTGCTGACCACGGGCAACAAGAGCGAGCTGGCCACCGGCTACTGCACTCTGTACGGCGACATGGCCGGCGGTTTCGCCGTGATCAAAGACGTGCCCAAGATGCTGGTCTACGCCCTGGCGGGACACGTCAACGCCCAGGTGGGCCGCGAAATCATCCCCCAGCGCGTCTTCGACAAAGCGCCCACCGCCGAACTGCGTCCCGATCAGAAGGACGAGGACAGCCTGGGGCCTTACCGTGTTCTGGACCCCATCCTGCACGCCTATGTGGAGGAAGACCGCAGCCTGGAAGAGATTGTATCCCTGGGCTTCGACGCCGATGATGTGCGGCGCATCGTCCGTCTGGTGGACCGGGCGGAGTACAAGCGCCGCCAGGCCCCGCCGGGGGTCAAAATCACGCCGCGCGCCTTCGGCAAGGACCGGCGCGTGCCGATCACCAACCGCTACCGCGAGGGGTAAGCCGACCCTCCCGCAGGTTCCCAAACCGCGGGAGAGTTTTTGACAGGGACTCAAATAGCGCGTATACTAAACGCAACTCATCACGCTTCCTAGCGGCAGACGGCTCTGTCTGCCCTTCGTCCTTGCTCGTTGGGCAAGAATTTCACCACAAAGGACACGAAGGGTTCCAAGGACACAAAGGGAAAAAACGCAGTCCCCTTCGTGCTCTTTGTGTCCTTGGTGGTAAGGCTTTTTGGCTCCGGCTTAGCCGGGTCAGGGGGAGTGCATGGAACAGAAAACCTATCACGGGGACATCGTCCCACAGGAACTGGCCGACGTGCTGCTGAACCGCTTCAACCGCAGCGACCTGATGGCCCGCAAGACCGGCGGGCCTGACCGGGTGGTGGTGCAGATCAGCACCCGGCCCCATTTCCTCCACGACGAGCCGCAGACCTCGTTGGCCGTCACCATTGTCCGTGCCGAGGATGGGGTGACGATAACCGTGGGAAAACAGCAGGTATTGAGCGTGGCCGCGGACCTGGTTAAAACCGGCATCGCGGCCCTGGTCAACCCGCTGTCGCTGGTCATGGAACTGGACGACATCGCCCGCAACGTCTCCAAACTGAATCTACCTCAAGAGGTGTGGAAAGTCGTCGAGGAGTACATGCGCAGCGTGGGCGCGGGATTGGGCATGGCCCCCGGCAAGATGTTGGTCACCTGCCGCTACTGCGGGGTGGGCAATCCTGTCGGGCAAGGCCAGTGCTCTGCCTGCGGCGCGCCTCTGGCCGACGTGCAGCCCATTACCTGCCCCCGTTGTGGTCAGCTATTACCCCGTCACACCAGGTTCTGCACCCGCTGTGGGACGCGGATTGCCGCGTAACCGCTGCAAACTGACGCACCCCCTGTTTGTTTCTCGCTCTGGCTACCCGACAGTTTGCCCAAGTGTCGCTGCGCAGGGTGCAAGAGGCCCCGAAGCAGCCTCGCGGCCACGAGGGAGCGTCCTGAGCGGAGCGCAGCGGAGTCGAAGGGGCATCCTGAGCGGAGCGTAGCGGAGTCGAAGGGGCATCCTGAGCGGAGCGTAGCGGAGTCGAAGGGGCATCCTGAGCGGAGCGTAGCGGAGTCGAAGGG
>JACIWR010000273.1:382-6094 GCA_014360845.1 Anaerolineae bacterium | reverse complement strand
CGAATATTCAACGAATAAACGAATAGACCGCGATGATGGTCATTCGCTTATTCGTTCCACCATTCGTTGACAGTATGCTGCCCGATTCAAGTGTCAACCTATTCTGAACCATCCCAAATAACGCATGCAGAGAGGGTGCATTTCACGTTTGGGGCGAGTGGGCGACTGGCCGGTCGCCCCCACAGACATCAAGTCAACAGGTAGAGCTTCTTGCCCCGATGTAGCGGCGGGCGGCCCTTCGACGGGGCTCAGGACAGGCCCTTCGTCGAGGCTCAGGACAGGCCCTGCCCGCCGTAGGCCGACATCCTTCATCTCCGCTCAGGGCGCAGCCCTTCGATTTCACTCAGGGCGCAGCCCTTCGATTTCACTCAGGGTGCAGCAGCGGTCGGCCGCTACGGGACAAACCTGCCCCCAAACTGAAATACGCCCTGCAGAGATGCAGAGGCCAAGTGAGTTTAAGGAGGTCAGACTATGCAAGTACCAGATATTGAATCTTTACCAGTAGCACTGCCCGACGGTGTGGATTACGACGAATACATCATCGGCACGTATTTGGTCTCCTATCCGAAGAAGATTCCCGTGCCCAAAATGGCCCCGGCTTTGGCCATCGAGCAGAGCACGGGAACCTGGGTGCCCGTGCCCGGTGAGACGCCGGAGGTGCGCCGCCAGCACGTGGCCAAGGTCATCGGTGTGTACGAGATACCCGATTATGAGTACGGGTTGCCGCCGCAGGTGGAGGAGCGTACTTATGTCATCCAGATAGCTTTCCCTGAGGTCAACATCGGTTCACAGATACCGATGCTGCTGACCACCGTCATCGGCAATATCTCCATGGCTGGCAAGCTCAAGCTGATAGACGTACGCTTCCCCAAGAAGTACGTGGATGGCTTCCAGGGGCCGAAGTTCGGCATCCCTGGCGTGCGTCAACTGCTGGGCGTCCCCAGAAGACCTCTGCTGAATAACATGATCAAGCCCTGCACCGGTTACACGCCAGAGGTTGG
The DNA here is from genome assembly GCA_014360845.1 of Anaerolineae bacterium. GTDB lineage: Bacteria > Chloroflexota > Anaerolineae > JACIWR01 > JACIWR01 > JACIWR01. Next base: position 5,093 of record JACIWR010000273.1, on the reverse strand, counting down.
GGTGGAACTGTTCCGGGCGGCGGCCTTGGGCGGCTGCGACATTATCAAGGATGACGAGTTGCTGGCCGATGCCTCGTTCAACCGCGTGCAGGCGCGGGTCAAGCTCTACATGGAAGCCGAGCGCCAGGTCTACGAGGAGACCGGTGAGCACACCCTGTACACGGTCAACGTCTCTGACGAGATTCCCCAGGTGTTCGAGAATGCCAGGCGGGCGGTGGAGTTGGGTTGCAACGCCATCATGGTCAACTTCCTGGCGGTGGGCTTCCCCGTACTGCGGGCGTTGGCTGAGGACCCGGCCATCAACGTGCCCATCCTGGGCCACATGGACGTAGCCGGGGCATTTTATGAGTCGCCGTGGCACGGGATCAGCTCGCACATCGTGCTGGGCAAGCTGCCGCGCCTGGCCGGGGCCGATATTGTGGTCTTCCCCGCGCCTTATGGCAAGGCTCCCGTGTTGCCGGAGAAGTTCGTGAACGTGGCCAAGAACTTGAGCTTTCCATTGTACAACCTGAAGCCTGCCTTCCCCATGCCCAGCGGGGGCATTACTCCGGCTATGGTGCCCCAGGTGATAAAGGACCTGGGCACCGAGATCGTCATCGGTTCGGGTGGGGGCATTCACGCTCACCCGCACGGGCCTGTAGCCGGGGCCAAGGCCTTCCGTCAGGCTATTGATGCCGCCATGCAGGGGCGTTCGCTGGAAGATGCCGCCGCTGAGTTCGAGGAACTGCGGGTGGCCCTGGAGACGTGGCAGGAACCGTTTATTTCGTTCTAGTGGTGAAGATGAAAAACGTGAAGCAAGGAGCGATCTATGGCTGAATTTGAACCGCGCATCGTCGCTTTTCTGTGCAATTGGTGTACCTACACCGGCGCGGACTTGGCAGGCACTTCCCGCATTCAATACCCCCCCAATGTGCGCATTATTCGCTTGATGTGCTCTGGCGGTTTGGACCCCGTCTACGTGACCAAGGCCTTGCTGGAAGGGGCGGATGGGGTCCTTATCGGCGGTTGTCATCCGGGAGATTGCCATTATCAGAGTGGCAATTACAAAGCCAGAAGACGAGTGGCCATTCTGAAGAGCATTTTGGAGCAATTGGGTTTGGACCCTGACCGCGTGTGGCTGCGGTGGATCAGTGCCAGCGAGGGACAATACTTCGCCGAAACGGTGACGGAGATGGTCGCCGCTCTGAAGGAAAAAGGGCCCAATCCTATGCGCAATCTATGGGGTATGTGAGAATCACCGAGGTAGAAATATGCCGCTAAACGCTGTGCTTGAGGTCGAAGATAACATCCTGGCCACCCTGGGCACTTTTCTGCGAGGTCTTCTGGAGCGCGGGGTAGTGGAGTACTTGCTGGTGCCCCAGACGACATTGGCCGGTGATAATGTGGTACAAACGCTGGTGCACGATGTGTCGCGCTTGCAGACGGTGAACCCTGTGGCTCCGGTCCTGCCCGTCAATTCCGCCAGGCTGGTCTCTAAGTTGACGGTCAAGGGCGCGCCCCGCCCCGTAGGGGTTGTGTTACGCACCTGCGAATTCCGTGCTTTGGTGGAACTGGTCAAGTTGCAGCAGGCCAGCCTGGAGAACGTGACGATCATCGTCGTGGACTGCCTGGGCACTTACGAGGTGGCCGATTATGCTGCTCTGGTAGCGGCAGGCTGCGATCCCACGGCGGAGTTGTTGGCTCAGGTGAGGGATGGTGACCTGCATCCCCATGAGGGCTATAGCTTCCGTACGGCCTGTCAGATGTGCGAGTATCCGGTGCCCGATGTGGCGAATGTGCATAGTCCGGATATTCACCTGGGCTTGTTGGGCACGGATGGTCGGGTGCTGGTGACGGTGCGCGATGACCTGGCGGAGCCTTTGGGGTTGACGCCGACCGCGGTACCAGAGGGACGCAAGACCGTGGTCGAGGAGTTGATCCGCCGGCGGGCAGCCGAGCGCGACCGGCGCTTCGCTGAGTTTCGCTCCCGGGTGAACGATGTAGAGGGTCTGTTGGCCCAATTCTCCACCTGCATTCGCTGTCACAACTGCATGGTGGCCTGTCCCATTTGCTACTGCAAGGAGTGCATAGCCCGCACGGCTACTTTTGAGCACGAGCCGCGTCAGTATTTCGAATGGGCGGAGCGGAAAAGCATCATTCGCATGCCGGTGGACACGCTCATGTTCCACCTCACTCGCCTCAATCACATGGTGACCTCATGTGTCGGTTGTGGGATGTGTGCCAGCGCTTGCCCCAGTGAAATCCCGGTGGGGACTGTTTTCCGCGCCGTTGGCGAGAAGGTGCGAGCTATTTTTGACTATGTGCCTGGGCGCAGTCTTGAAGAGGAGCTGCCCCTGGCCACGTTCCGCGAGGATGAGTTGACGGAGCTTGGAGAAAAATAGTTGGGAGGTTATCATGTCTGAGGAACTGATTCCGATTTACATCATGGGCAAACAATACATGGTGCCGCCTACGTTGACGATTATGAAAGCTATGGAGTATGCCGGCTATCAGCTAATTCGAGGTGTGGGCTGCCGGGGCGGATTCTGTGGGGCCTGTGCTACGGTATATCGTCTGCCCGGCGACTATCGCTTACAAATCGGTCTCGCCTGTCAGACGGTGGTCCAACCGGGCATGTACCTGACCCAGATTCCCTTCTTCCCGGCCCAGCGGGCGGCTTATCGCCTGCACGAGCTGGAGCCCACCTTCCAGACGCTGTTTACTCTCTACCCGGAGCTGATGCGCTGTCTGAGCTGCGGTACGTGCAGCAAGGCATGTCCCCAGGACATTGATGTCAAGCAGTACATGGCCGACGCCATGCGCGGTGACATCCGCGCTGTTGCCGACCGCTCTTTTGACTGCATCATGTGCGGCTTGTGTGCTGCTCGCTGTCCTGCAGAAGAAGCGCAGTACAACATCGCCATTCTGTGCCGTCGGCTGTATGGCAAGTATCTGGCTCCCAAGGCGGAACACCTGGCCCAACGAGTGCGGGAAATCGAAGAAGGAAAGTGGGACGAGGCGGTGGAAGAGTTGAAAAGCCTGAGTTTAGAGGAATTGCGTAAGCGGTACAATGAGCGGGAGATAGAACCGGAGTGAGAAAGGAGAGGGATATGAGTTATACGCCTGAGATGCGGGAGTCCATAAAGCGTGTAGAAGCTACCCGGCCGGCGCGCCTTTCCGAGACCTGGCCGATGATGTCGCCCGAAGAGAAAGAAGAAATCCTGCGCAAGTTTCACCCGGACTACATTGCCGAGGGAATGCGCGAGATCCGTGTGGGGGTGAGCAAGGGTCAGCGCATGCCTCTGGAGTTGGCCGACGTGCTGGAGGGACGCAGTCATCTCCGCGCCGATAGCCTGGACCTGGAGCAGATTGACTACGACACCGACGTGTTGGTCATCGGCGGGGGCGGGGCGGGGGCCTCGGCGGCCATACTGGCCCGCGAGAACGGCGCGAAGGTCGTTCTGGCCACCAAATTGCGCTTCGGTGACGCTAACACCATGATGGCCCAGGGTGGTATCCAGGCCGCGGATAAGCCCAACGACTCGCCGGCTATACATTATCTGGACGTGATGGGGGGCGGGCATTTCACCAATGTGCCGGAATTGGTGGAGGCGTTGGTCAAGGACGCGCCGCTGGTGATCAAATGGCTGGAGGATTTGGGTTGCATGTTCGATAAGGAGCCCGACGGCACGTTGGTCACCATCCATGGCGGGGGTACTTCGCGCAAGCGGATGCACTCCGCGCGCGATTACTCCGGCGCGGAGATCATGCGTACCCTGCGCGATGAGGTGCGTTCATACCCGGAGGACATCACTGTCCTGGAGTTCTCTCCGGCCATCGAGCTTATCCTGGATGACAAAGGCCAGTGCGCGGGGGCTGTGCTGCAGAACCTGGAGACCGGCGAGCATCTGATTGTCCGCGCCAAATGCACGATTGTGGCCACCGGTGGCAGCGGGCGTTTGCACTATCAGGGGTATCCCACGACCAATCATTACGGGGCTACTGGCGATGGTCTGGTGTTGTGTTACCGCGTGGGGGCGAAGCTAGCATTTTTGGACACGATGCAATACCATCCCACGGGAGCAGCGTATCCGGAGCAGATTGTGGGTCTTTTGGTGACGGAGAAGGTGCGCGGATTGGGGGCTCAGGTTTGCAATGTGGAGGGCAAGCAGTTCGTCTATCCCCGCGAGACGCGCGATGTGGAGGCTTCGGCCATTATCCGCGAATGCGTGGAACGGGGCAAGGGCGTGCGCACACCTTCGGGGATGATGGGGGTGTGGCTGGATTCGCCGATGATTGACATCATCCATGGTCCGGGCACCATCGAGGCCAAGCTGCCGGCCATGGTTCGCCAATTTGGCCGCTTTGGTATTGACATAACTAAAGAGCCCATGCTGGTCTATCCCACTTTGCACTACCAGAACGGCGGCATTGCTCTGGACGTGCATGGCCGCACCGACGTCCCCAACTTGTTTGTGGCTGGCGAAATATCGGGCGGGGTGCATGGTCGCAACCGCTTGATGGGTAACTCTCTGCTGGAGATTACGGTGTTTGGGCGACGAGCGGGGCGGGCTGCAGCCTTGCAGGCCAAAGAGGTCAGTTTAGGCAAGTTGACCCTGGCGCACGTGGACGAGTGGGAGCGGGGGCTCAAAGAAGCGGGGGTGGAGCCCAAATTCGCTTCGCCCATCCTCTTGCCGGATTACACTCGTAAGGTGCGCTAGGTGACCGTTCG
>JACIWR010000273.1:0-372 GCA_014360845.1 Anaerolineae bacterium | reverse complement strand
TCCGCGAGCATTTTGAGTGGAGCGCGGCGAAGTCGGAGGATGCTCCCTTCGTCTCCGCCTGAAAAGGGTCCTGGCGGGTTTTACGAAAACATCTCCCAAGCGACCTGCGACGTGCAGTGCTTGGGAGATTGCTTTTTTATCATCCTCGTTACTACTCAGGCTAGCAGGCGCACTGTCCTCCCCAGGCTCGTAGCCCCCGTCCCGGGGGGCGTCTCGGCTGAGAAAACCGCGCAAAAGACAGCGTCTTGCCGCATGGAACGTCCCCGGGACGGGGACTTGGAGCATAGGCTGAGTAGTCACTCATCCTCCGGTCGCCGGGGGGCTAATTGGGACCATCGAATGGACACTCACCGTTGTTTGGTGGAGCTTCAT
>JACIWR010000272.1 GCA_014360845.1 Anaerolineae bacterium | reverse complement strand
GCTACGGGACTCACTCCGCTCAGGATGATTCGACTACGTGCGCCCCCTCGCTGCCGCAACTGTCCGGTGACTAGTCCACGATATAGTCCACTCCCCCCTCGCGGACCAGGACATAATTCATCCCGCCCACCTGGCGAACCATGCCCTTCAGCTCCATCAAGGCCAGAGTGCTGCTCACCTGGGCAATGGGCAACCCCGTGCGGCGACCTAACTCATCCACGTGAATAGGTTCGGAGGTGATGTAGCTGAGCAGGCGCGCTTCTGTCTCGTTCTCCGGCACCACGGCCCGCACCTCGGCCTGCTGACTGACCATGGTCAGATTGAGCACTTCCAGGATGTCGTTCACACCGAGGACCGGGTGCGCTCCATCGCGGATGAGAGCATTACACCCCTCACTGCTGCGGTTGAAGATGTTACCCGGTACGGCGAACACCTCACGCCCCTGTTCGGCAGCGTAATCGGCAGTGATCAGGGCTCCGCTGCCCATGCCGGCTTCGACGATGACCACTCCCAGGGACAACCCGCTGATAATGCGGTTGCGCGGCGGGAAATTGCTACTCTCCGGCGGCGTACCCAAGGCGTACTCGCTGATCAGCGCCCCTTGGGCCGCAATGGCCTCCGCTAGCTTGCGGTGCTCCGGCGGATAGACGCGGTCCACACCGCAGCCCAACACGGCGATCGTCCGCCCGCCGGCATCCAGAGCTGCCTTGTGGGCCTGGGCATCAATACCCCGCGCCAAACCGCTGACGACCGTCACTCCATTACGGGCCAAGTCGGCGGCAATAACCCGCGCCGCTTCCTTGCCATAAGCCGTAGCCCGCCGGGTGCCAACCACCGCCACCGCCCACTCATCCTCCGGGCGCAACTCACCCCGCACATAGAGAACCGGCGGCGGATGATAGATGTTACGCAGCAATGGAGGATAATCCTCGTCGGCCCAGGTGAGCACCCGAACTCCAAGCCGGGCAATTTTCGCCAGCTCGGCGTCCAGGTCCAGGCTCTTGCGGGCCGCCAGCAGATTGTTCACCGCGCGCCGGTCCAGACCGGCCTGGCGTAGATCGTGCACATCGGCTTTCCAGGCTGTGGCCAGATCACCAAAGTAATCAAGCAAAGCCTGCACTTTCGCCGGCCCAATGTGAGGTACGATGTTGAAAGCCACCCAGTACCGAAGATCGGCCATCTTCACCTACCTGTCATGCGCAAAGCGGGTCCGGATTTGCCTCCGAGTTGTCGGCAGCGGCTAACACGCCACTCCACCGGTCAGGGCCAACGATGACGGCAGCAACCTGTTTAAACCAGGCCGCTGCCGTCCCCGATTACACTTAGGACAACACCATCATCGCATTGCCAACAGCCATTACCCACCACACTACTTCCATCGGATTTTCAGGAAGCAGCTAACGGCATCTCAATTGTGCTTTCCAACTCTTCATCGAGGTACTCGTCCGTCTCGGATTCCAGCAACTCCTCTTCTTCAGCCTCGGCCTCTTCTTCCAGAGCCATGCTCTCCACCACTGCCAGCTCTACCCCTTCGTAAGTCTCCGAGGGCAATTCCACCCCTTCCACATCCGGGCGACCACGGAACCCTGTGCCGGCGGGTATCTTCTTGCCGATAATCACGTTCTCCTTCAGACCCCGCAGGTAATCGTACTTGCCTCCGATAGCCGCTCCGGCCAGCACTTTGATCGTGTGCTGGAAGGACGCCGCCGAGAGGAAGCTCTCTGTGTTAAGCGCCGCTTTGGTGACACCCAGCAACACCGGACGGGCGCTGGCGGGCCGTCCACCCTTCTCCACGACCTTGGCATTGACTTCCGCAAAAGTCAGCCTGTCTACCAACTCGCCGGGCAGAAGGTCCGTATCTCCCGACCTGGTGACCTGCACCTTGCTCAACATCTTGCGGATGATGATCTCGAAGTGCTTGTCGTTGATGTTCACACCCTGAGAGCGATAGACGTTCTGCACCTCTTGCAGGAGGTAAAGCTGGGTCGCCTCCCGCCCCAAGATGGACAGGATGCGGTGCGGGTTCTTGGAGCCCTCGGTGAGCTGATCTCCGGCCTTTACCCGCTGGCCGTTCTCGACAATCACCCGGGCCGCTGAGGGGATTTCGTACTCCCGCTCGTCCCGTCGTTCGTAGATGACGGTGATATGGCGGTCTTCGCGCAAGATGCGCCCGCCTCGCTGAGCGACGATGGTCTTATCGCCTCGGCTGGCGATGGCCGTACCGTCAACGATTTCATCCCCGTCCTCGACCAGGATTTTCCAGCCGTGCTTGATGTCGTACTCATCGCGCAACACCTGGCTGTCTATGACTTTCAGCAGGCGCACCCCGCCTTCCTTGCGAATCTCCACGATACCGTCAATATCGGAGATAATCGCCTCGCCTTTGGGGTGCTTACGGGCTTCAAAAAGCTCCTCCACACGGGGCAGACCGTGAGTGATGTCGGCTGTACCGGCCACACCACCGGTGTGGAAGGTTCGCAGAGTCAACTGCGTACCCGGCTCACCGATGCTTTGCGCCGCCACGATGCCCACTGCCGCCCCCACTTCCACCAGCTCGCCGCGCCCCAGGTCCCGGCCGTAGCACTTGGCGCACAGACCATACCGCAATTGGCAGGTCAGCGGAGAACGGACGTACACCTCCTCTATGCCGGCGGCTTCGATGGCCTCCGCCTGATCCTCTTCGATCATTTCGCCCTTATCCACCAGGATTTCGCCGGTTTTGGGGTCAACAACTGGACCGGCTGCAATGCGCCCTACAATCCGCTCCCCCAGGCTCTGACCGCCTACATTGTCGGAGGCCCGCACCCAGATTCCGTTTCTGGTGCCACAATCCTCGGCGTTGATGATCACGTCCTGAGCCACGTCCACCAGACGACGGGTGAGGTAACCGGCGTCTGCCGTACGCAGCGCGGTGTCGGCCAGACCCTTGCGCGCGCCGTGAGTGGAGATGAAGTACTCCAGCGCGGTCAGCCCTTCGCGGAAATTGGAGCGAATAGGCAGGTCAATGATGCGCCCGGCCGGGTCGGCCATCAGACCACGCATCCCTGCCAACTGACGGATAGGCTGGAAACCACCTTTAGTCGAACCGGATTCGGCCATGATGTAAATGGGCCCGGTGGGGTCCAGCGACTCCGCCACCGCGTCAGTTACCTGGTCTGTGGCCTGAGTCCACAGCTCGATGGTGCGCGCATATTGCTCATCCTCGGTCAACAGGCCACGGCGATACTGGCGCTCCACCTCATGCACTTGCTCGGCGATGCGCTGTAGAATCTCGTCCTTGGCTTTGGGGATGGTGAAGTCGCTGACGGCAATGCTGGCCCCAGACCGGGTAGCGTATTGGAAGCCGATGTCCTTGATGCGGTCCACCAGTTGCGCGGTGGCTTCCAAGCCCAACAGCCGATAGCACTTGGCCACCAGCTCCTTCAGCCGCCCCTTGTCCAGCACTTCGTTCACGTAGCGCAGTTCCTCGGGCAATATCTGGTTAAACAACACCCGCCCCACAGTGGTCTCAATCAACCTCGCCCACGAGCGACCGTCTTTGTACCGCTCACCGGCGGCGTTGTAGTGCGTGCGAGTGTGCACCTGAATGCGGGCATGCAGTTCCACTTTGTTCAAGCTGTAAGCCAGCTCTACCTCGTCCAGGTCGCTGAAGACCATGCCCTCACCCTTGCAGCCATCGCGTTCCATGGTGAGATAGTAGCAGCCCAAGACCATGTCCTTGGTAGGGCCGACGATGGGCTCGCCGCTGGCGGGGAGCAACAGGTTTCGGGTCGAAAGCATGAGCTTGCGCGCCTCTTCCACCGCCTGACGGGAGAGGGGCACGTGCACCGCCATCTGGTCACCGTCGAAGTCGGCATTGAAAGCGGCACACACCAGGGGGTGAATCTGAATAGCTTTCCCCTCGACGAGCACCGGCTCGAAAGCCTGAATGCCCAGGCGGTGCAGCGTGGGCGCGCGGTTGAGGAGGACAGGTCGTTCTTTGATAACCTCCTCCAGCACCTCCCACACCTCCGGCCTCTCACGCTCGATGACGCGCTTCGCCCCCTTCACGTTGCTGGCGTAGTTATACTCCACCAGCTTGGCGATGACAAAGGGCCGGTACAGCTCCAGGGCCATGGACTTCGGCAGACCACACTGGTGCAACTTGAGCTCCGGACCGATAACGATCACCGAGCGCCCGGAATAGTCCACGCGCTTGCCCAGCAGATTGCGGCGGAAACGCCCCTTCTTGCCCTTGAGCATGTCCGAGAGGGACTTGAGTTCGCGTCGTCCCCGGCGGGAAAGGGCCTTGCCACGCCGCGAGTTGTCAATCAGCGAGTCCACCGCCTCCTGGAGCATGCGCTTCTCGTTGCGAATGATGACGTCCGGCGCATCCAGCTCCAGCAGACGCTTCAAGCGGTTATTGCGGTTAATCACCCGCCGATACAAGTCGTTCAGGTCCGAGGTGGCAAAGCGCCCACCATCCAACTGCACCATGGGCCGCAGGTCCGGGGGGATCACCGGCAACACGGTGAGAATCATCCACTCCGGCCTGTTTCCGCTCTTGCGCAGCGCTTCTACCACCCGCAGGCGCTTGGTGGCCTTCTGACGGCGCTGTTTCGAGCGGGTGGTGCGTATCTCATCCCACAGCTCCTTGGAGAGCTTGTCCAAGTCCATGCGCTGCAGGATACCGTAGAAAGCCTCGGCCCCCATACCTGCCTTGAAGACCTGCCCCCACCTGCTTTTCAAGTCGCGATACTCAACTTCGTTCAAAAACTGCATGGGAGCCAGGTTGCGCAATTCCTCGCGGGCATCTCCGATACGACGATGCAAAGCTTCCAGGTCCGCACTCAATTGCGCCTGCAGTTCTGCAATCTTCTCGTCGGCCTCCTGGCGCAAGCGTTCCAGTTCAAGCTGGATGAGAGCTTCGTCGCGGGTCTGTTCCTGCTCCAACTCGGCCTTGATCTCGCTCAGGCGCTCCTGCACCAGCGCATTCAACAGATCCAGGTGCCCACGGGTCACTTCCTCTCCCTTGGCCACGATGACTTGATCGGAGAAGGAGAGGGATACCGAAGCGCTGGCCTTCTTGCCCTGCTCCCGTTCCAGGCGGGCCTGGAGAGTCTGAGCCTCCTGGACGATGTTTTCCGTTTCCCGGTCGCGGTGCTCTTCGCGCCGCTGACGACCCGCTTCCCGCTCGCCTTCCAGGCGGGCTTGTTCCTCTGCCAGGCGCGTTTCGATAGCATCAATCTGCTCCTGAACGGCCTTCTGCAGACGACTGGTTTCGCGCTCTTCTTCCTCGTCGAGACGGCGCAGTGCTCGCTGGCGGGCGTCTTCATCCACTTCGGTGATCACGTATTCGGCGAAATAGAGCACGCGGTCCAAATGCCGCCGCGACACGTCGAGCAAGACCCCCAGGTAGCTAGGCACGCGACGGGTGTACCAGATGTGCGCCACAGGAGCGGCCAACTCGATGTGTCCCATCCGCTCACGCCGTACCGCGGAACGGGTCACCTCAACCCCGCACTTATCGCACACTATGCCCTTATAGCGCACGTTCTTGTACTTGCCACAATAACATTGCCAGTCCTTGGTGGGTCCGAAGATTGCCTCACAGAACAGTCCATCCTTTTCCGGACGCAGGCGGCGATAGTTGATAGTCTCCGGTTTGGTCACCTCTCCGTATGACCAGGATTTAATGCGCTCCGGTGAAGCTAAACTGATACGCAGAGCCACAAAATCTTTCGCTTTCAAAATTACTCCTCCCAATTGGCATGAGATAAAAGACTGCAGAGATTAATCACGTGGATGGAAAATCACTTCAGGATGTCTTCCGATGTGTTGCGGTGTCTTCCGCACTCCGCACATAATGGGGAATGCCTTGTACTCCTAACAGGCGAGCTACCGTTTCAGGGTCTCCACTTTCCTCCATAGCCGTGTAAGCAAAAGTCTGGCGTAAAGTATTAGCAGAAACCCCTGTGAGACCCGCAGCCCGTGCATAAGTACTCACCAGCCTTTGCACGGTGCGAGGTGAAATTGGGCGTCCCTCGCGGTTGAGGAAAAGATGAGTGACGCCCTGAGCCGGCGCACGCACTCGCAGATAACTGCGCAGTGCCGCACAAACCGCCGGACCAATT
>JACIWR010000271.1 GCA_014360845.1 Anaerolineae bacterium | reverse complement strand
TGGCAGAGCCCCAAGAACGCCTGGACCGCATAGTGCAACGACTGCGGGCCCAAGGCTACAGGTTGACTCCCCAGCGAATGGCGATTGTGCGCATGATAGTACATAGCCACTCCCACCCCACAGCCGAAGACATCTACAACCAAGTCTCCATCGAATTCCCTATGCTCAGCCTGGCCACAGTATACAAGACACTGCACGTCCTCAAAAGCTTGGGCGAAGTCACCGAGCTGGAGATAGACGGGTGCAGTCATTATGACAGTGACGTAACGACGCACCCGCACCTGGTTTGCCTGCGCTGCTGCAGCATCACCGACCTGCCCCCGGAGACGATGGACAAAGTACCCCAAGAAATACTAACCGGCACAGGCTTTCAAGCCCTACGCTGGGACATCAAAATCTACGGCCTATGCTCTCAATGCCAGGAGCAAGGAAAAGCATAAGCATATATGGTGAAAACAGGTGGTCTCCCCCTTTTGCGTTGATGCCTTCTCTTCACCGCAGAGCTCGCAGAGATCCATAAGATTTTCTCAGCGGTCGTTCGACTCGCTCACGACGAAGTCTCGGTGTTCTCTGCGGCAAGAAAGGGAACCAGAACCGCATCAGCACGATTGGGGAAAACTACCAACTCTCGAAAGGAGCAAGAAATGGGCACAGAGTTTGTACATGTAGCTACCAAAGAGCAAATTCAGCCTGGGCAGATGTTAGCCGCCTGGGTTAGCGGACGCAGGATCATTGTCTACAATATCGGCGGTGAATTTTACGCCACCGACGAGCAATGCACCCACCGCGAATGCTCACTGGAACAAGGCACGCTGAAAGGCAAAGAGATCACGTGCCCCTGCCACGGCGCCCGCTTCGACGTCACCACAGGAGCCATCTTGAACCCGCCAGCCACCATCCCCCTGCCAACCCATCCCATCAAGATAGAGGGCAACAACATCCTCGTTGGCATAGACACAGAAATTCTATAACCCAAGCCAATCGCTCTGAAGGAGGCTAACCGATGCGACATGTCATCATAGGTGGTGGTGTAGCCAGCATCACCGCAGCCATTGAGCTGGCCCGCCGCCAGGCGGGAGAAATCGAACTTTACACAGCCGAACGATACCCTTACTACTTCCGTCCCCGCCTCCCCTACTTCCTGGCCGGCGAAATAGCCCAGGAAGATTTGTACGTACACCCCCTCTCCTGGTATGAGAACAAGGGAATAGCAGTACATCTGGACTCCAAAGTGGAGCGCTTGATGCCCGATCAAAAGCGCGTTCTCCTCGCCAATGGTTCTGAAGTGCCTTACGACCGCCTCCTGCTGGCCACCGGCGGGGTGTCTTTTATCCCCCCTATCGAAGGAACCGATAAAAAAGGCGTTTTCGCCCTGCGCACCCTAGACGACGCCATCACCATCAGAGAATACGCTGCCCACTGCCAGGAAGCCGTGGTCATCGGCGGAGGGTTGCTGGGACTGGAAGCGGCCAGGGGGTTGCGGGCTCTGGGTCTCTCCGTGACCGCGCTGGAGTTCTTCCCGCGGCTGCTACCCCGGCAACTGGACGCGGAGGGCTCCGCCGTATTCCAGCGTCTTATCGAAGGACTGGGTATCAACGTTGGCCTCCAGGCTGAGACCAAGTCTATCGTGGGCAAAGGCGAGGTGAGGGGCGTAGTCCTCAAAGACGGACGGGAGTTCGCGGCCCAGATGGTGCTTGTCGCCGCCGGGGCGCGGTCTAATGCCGGGTTGGCCGCCGAGGCCGGCCTCCGCATTGATCGCGGGATAGCCGTGGATGAACACATGGCCACCGACGCCCCAGACATCTACGCCGCCGGCGATGCCGCTTTTCGCGGTCGCGCCTGGGGTATCATCCCCGTAGCGCGAGCGCAAGCCCTGGTAGCAGCAGCCAACATGGCCGGAGATAACGCCCTTTACGAGGAAGTGGTGCCCTCCAACACCCTCAAAATCGTGGGCATAGACCTGACCTCGGCTGGCACGGTGACCCCCGAAGACGAGGGTTTCGTGGAAATCCGCCGCTCCGACCCCGAGGCCGGCGTCTACAAAAAACTGGTTTTGAAGGACAACACTCTGGTGGGGGCTATCGTCCTTGGTGACAAGGCCCTGGCCAGAAAAGTGGAACGTATGGTCACGAGCAAGGCCCAACTCAGCCGCGAAGAGGCCGAAGCACTCTTGTAAACCTCTGCGAGAAAACACTACGCGAAGGAGTCAGAAGCCCAATGTCAATGAACCCATCATTCCACTCTCTGCTCGAAAAAGTGCGAGAAATCGTTGAGAGCCCCCAGCAGAGAACAGACAAACTGGGAGCCCTTTGCACCCTGCTCAGAGACAGCGTCCCCCATTACGACTGGGTCGGCTTCTACCTGGTAGACGATTTGGAGGCGCAAACGTTGGTGCTGGGGCCCTTTGCCGGAGAACCGACCGAGCACGTCAAGATACCCTTCGGGAAAGGGATTTGCGGCCAGGCCGCCGAGACCAGGGAAACCTTCATCGTGCAGGATGTCACTCAAGAGAGCAACTATCTCTCCTGCAGTCCCAAGGTGAAATCCGAGATCGTGGTACCCATACTCAAAGAGGGGCAGATCATAGGCGAATTGGATATAGACTCCCATGTCTTTGCGCCCTTCAGTGACGAGGACCGGTTATTTCTGGAAAGAGTTTGTGAACTCGTATCCGCTCTGTTTTGAGAACGGCGATACAGGTAGCTGCCGAACCGCTATCTACACGCCAATCGCCAAGGAAAGGAGACAGCAATGTCAGTACAAGAAATGTCGTTAGAGGAAATCGTGCGCCAGGCCATCAAAGCCGAGGAGGAAGCCCGCAGCTTCTACGAAGCGGCCAGCAAAATGGTCGCCGCCGCCCACGTCCAGGCCACCCTGCAAGAGCTGGCCGGCGAGGAGGTGAAGCACAAAACCAAGCTGGAAGGCTTGCTCCGGGGTGACGTGGAGAAACTGGTCCCCAGGCAAAAGTCACGCCAGATACAGGACCTGCAACTGGCCGAATATCTGGTAGCTCAACCCCTGGACAAGGATGCGACCTTCCAGGACGTGCTGCTGGTCGCCATGCAGCGCGAAAAAGCTTCTCATGACTTCTACGCCCTCATGGCCGGCGTGGTCGCCACAGAGGCAGCCAAGAATCTGTTCGAATTTCTGGCGCAGGAGGAATTGGGCCACAAGAACAAGATCGAAGTCCTCTACGATGAGGTCATCTACAAGGAATTTTAGGCCCGCACCGACGGGATAACGTCTGGTATAGTAGACGTGGAGCGATATAGCGGTCACGCTACGTTTTCAACCAATCGTACAAGGAGGCAACGAATGGACAAGTGGGAATGTATGGCCTGCGGATACATTTACGACCCGGAAGTGGGCGATCCCGATAATGGCATCGCGCCCGGCACCCCCTTCGAAGACCTGCCCGATGACTGGGTCTGCCCCGAATGTGGCGTGGGCAAGGATATGTTCGAAAAGGTGTAACTGCTCAGGTTGTCCCTGTTGGCGATTGAAATCGCCTCTGAAGGCCTTCGGCCTGGCGTCCACCGGCGTGGACTCCCCTGTCCGCGTAGGCGGACAGCCAGTCGTAGGCTCTATAGCGCGGTTTCAACCGCCAGCCTGAGCAGTTACGAAAAAGTGGGATGAAAGTGATGATAGACTTCCGAAGTCTTCATCAGACTTCGGAAGTCTGACTACAATGGCTGAAAGGGTGATAGCCTTGAAGAAGAAAATCAAACTCTACGCTTTGAGCACCTGTGGTTGGTGCAAGAAGACCAAGAAGTTTCTCGATGATAACTACGTTGAGTACGAATACGAATACGTTGATCTCCTGACCGGCGCCGAGCGGGAGCGAGTCATGACCGAGGTAGACCGCTGGAATCCCCGGCGCAGCTTTCCCACCATTGTCATAGACGACAGTCAGGTCATAATAGGCTATAACGAGGATCGTTTGCGGGAGGCGTTAGAATTATGAGCCCTCACTCGCCAGAAGCTCAAGCACTGTACGAGCGGTTGAAGCGCGAGGCGGAGGCCGCAGGCTACTATCTCAACCCCGATGTTGACTTCGTTCTCGACCTGATGGAAGGCCTCTTGACCAATGAGAAAAGATACGGCTATTGGGCCTGTCCCTGCCGCCTGGCAGAGGGGGTGAGGGAGAAGGACCTGGACATCATCTGCCCTTGCGATTACCGCGACGCCGACCTGGACGAATATGGTGCTTGCTACTGCGCCCTGTACGTCTCCGAGGACATCGCACGGGGGGAAAGAAAACCACAACCGGTGCCAGAACGGCGGGGCACAGTCCCAGGGCCCTCGGCCACGGAGCACGAGGAGGAGCTGGTCGGTTTCACCAAAAGCGGTATACCCGTCTGGCGCTGCAAAGTCTGCGGCTATCTGTGCGCCCGTCCCCAACCGCCCCTCAAGTGTCCTATCTGCAAGGCGGACAGAGATCGTTTCGAGCGTTTCGCCTGATCACCCCGCTCCGCGCCAAGTAGGTCCGGCTGCCAAGCAGCCCTGCAATCCAAGCCCCGACAGGAGGGAGGAAAGATGAGTCTTGCCGAGCGTATACCACCTGGACAACGGGTCACAGAGCATTTCCCCGTGTTACACAAAGGCCCGATACCCAAGTTCAACCCGGCGACGTGGAACCTGCGCCTGTTCGGGCTGGTAGAAAAAGAGGTCGTCTTTACTTACGAGCAGTTCATGGCCCTGCCCACAGTGCGAATCGTGGCCGACATCCACTGCGTCACCGGCTGGAGCAAGCTGGATACGGTGTGGGAAGGGGTAGCCTTCCGCGAGTTGCTGAACCACGTCCGTCCCCTGCCCCAGGCCCGATACGTAATGGTCCATTGCGAATACGACTACACCACCAACCTGCCCCTGGAAGTGCTCATGGACGAGGACGTGCTGCTGGCCTACCGCTACAACGATGCCCCTCTGACCCCAGAGCACGGCTATCCCCTGCGCCTGGTCGTGCCCAAGCGCTACTTCTGGAAAAGCGCCAAATGGGTGCGCGGATTGGAGTTCATGGCCCAGGACCGACCGGGCTTCTGGGAGCAGTATGGTTATCACAACAACGGCGACCCCTGGAAAGAAGAGCGGTACGCGCGTTAATCGGGGATTGGGGATAAATCCATGAGTGTCGTAGTTTACACCACACCCACTTGCGGTTTCTGCCATCAGGTGAAAGCTTATCTCAAGCAGCGAGGCGTGCCTTTCACCGAGTACGACGTCAGCCGCGACCCGCAGGCCGCCGCCGAGATGGTGCGGCTCTCCGGTCAACGCGGCGTGCCGGTGGTGTTGATAGACGGCCAGGTGGTCGTCGGCTTCAACCGGCCGTTGATTGACCAACTATTGGCCCAGCGACCCCGCCTGGGCGTGGTCATTGCCGACGCTGACCACATCGCCGCCCAGAAAGAGATGCAGTTGCCCGCCGGGGCTTACGTGGGCCGGGTGAACGCCGGATCGGCAGCCGAGGCGGCGGGCCTGCGCCCCGGAGACGTCATCGTGCAACTGGCGGGCCAGGCGGTGCGTGGCTATCAGGACGTGCATCGCATCCTGGCCAGCGTGCGTCGCGGCCAGGCAGTGGATTTGCTGGTCTGGCGAAACGGACAGACGTTTAAGACCACAGCGCGATTTTAGAACGGCGGCGCGAGCAGGACACGCTCTGCTTCTGACAACGTGGGTGAGATCCTTGCTCATTGGGCAAGAATCTCACCACAAAGGACGCAAAGGACTCCAAAGATACATAAGGGACTGGAGCATCGCCTGGGGCTCGAAGCCCCAGGCTGAGCAGCGGAAGGGTGCTGCAAGCGCCCTGAAAGCTGTCTGGAAGGCTCAATAGCCCGCCTCCAAACGTAGTCCCCTTCGTGTCCTTCTAGACCGGGTTAGGAGGAGGCAAAATGACAGTTAACGACATGACGATTCGTCTCGGCGGGGCAGCAGGCGACGGGGTGGAATCGAGCGGGGCCGGCTTCTGCAAGGCCCTGGCGCGAGGCGGATTGCACGTCTTTGGCCTGCCCGATTACTACTCCCGTATTCGCGGTGGACATAATTTCTTCTCCATCCGCGTCAGCGAGCACCCATTACACTCCCACGCGGAGCCGGTGCACTTACTTCTAGCCCT
>JACIWR010000270.1 GCA_014360845.1 Anaerolineae bacterium | reverse complement strand
TATCCGACGCCTAATTTTTGCCAATTCGGCTCAACCAGCACCTACCTGAGAGAAATTGGTGTGTCACTGTGTGCAGTAGTCAGCCGGTGTGCCCCAGCGTTCTAAACAACGGTAGCGTTGCCGGTTGGAATGGAAGTGTACCCAAATCGGTGCCCAGTCCAGTTCGGGATAAGCTGCAAAGAAGTCTCGATCACCGTATCGGAGCGCTTTCAGTGCCAGGGGCAACTCTTTTCGGAAGAAGAAATCGCGGAGGGCGGCCGGGCCGAGAACCAGTCCACCGCTGACGTGGCAGGTTACGTGCAACGCTGGCCCATCTTCGTCGTGGCGCCACTCGGCCAGCACTTCATCGCGCATGAGGCGGGCATACAACCCCGATGTCTGCTCGGTGTTGTATTCTGACCCCACAGTCAGAAATAATTCTCCTGTGATGTCAGAATGGGTGAGCGTATAACGCCGGGGTGTGACCGGTGACTCCTGTGTCATGCCCTCAGTGAAGCGCACGTGTAATTTTTCCGGCTTGATTCGACTCATTGCCATCCTCCGGGAGCGACTCGTTGCAGGTATACATTTCACACAGGCGCCAGCGTGCCAAACCAGATCAGCCAGGCCAGCACCGTCTTGGCCACCAGGCTCAGGATAATGTACACCCGCTCTCCGTAGAGGTAGTCCCGCCAGGGTCCTACTTTCTTGTATTGCAGCACCATGTTGATGGCGAAGATGTTGAACAAGACGAAAAGGGTGGGCACGATGGCGTAGACGAAGGCTGGCGGCTTGGCATCTCCCGAGTTGACCGCCCCCACGAAGTACAGGAAGATCACGATCCAGGGGACGATGCCCGCCAGGCAGCCGTAGACGAAAGCTCGCCAACTGGTGCTGGGCGTGGTTTGGTTGTGAATCTCCATCATGATGCCGAACAGATTCATCATGGCGTTGATGCCGAACATCAAGATGAGCGCTCCCAAATCCCAGATGCCGACTAACATCCCGATCAGGGCTACCATCAGTGAGGAGCTGAGAGCGTACTCGTAGAAGCGGACCGGGTTCATACCCTTCTTCAGGTTCTCTACGTACCGCCCGTAGCCGATGGTGGAGAGATAGAAGTGGGCTACGGCTGAGATGAGCAGGAACAGCGCCACCGCTGGTCCGAAGGGCAGTTCATACAGGAGTTGCGGGTTGGGCTTCAGGGTGAAGGTGGTTGTATCGAAGCCGAGATAGTTGGTGAGGATAGGGTAGGTTTTGTTGTTGCTAACCACCCACATGAAAACTCCCTGGATCAGATGCAAAAAGCCCATGATCAGGTTAAAGCGGCGCAACCCCCGGAACGTGCGCTCGGCTGCCGGGGATGCTTGCCCAGTTTGTTTTGAATCAGACATTTTGTTACCTCCTCAAGTTTTGAAATAAGGGATCCAAGGTTTGGTAGGCCAAGCCTCGCGGTGCGAGTGTCCATCGTAAGTTCGTGTTGGCCAACCGTCTTGGGTAGCTCGCCAGATACCGCTCACCTGGCTTCCCTGCTCTTACCCGAGTTTTCCAGGGAAACCAGTGGTTCGGGGTAGGGGAAAAAGAAAGACTGGTCGGCCAGATAGCTTTCCTCGAAGCGGATAATCCACGCCCGCAGGACGCTGACCGGCGCGCTGAGGGGCACTTTTCCCTCACGATAGTGGGCCAGCAGGTCGAGGAAATAGGCCTTTTCACCGGGCGAGAGCTGGTCGGAAAAGTAGCCGAAGGCGTGGAGGAGCACATTGATGGCCGCGGGACGCCGGAAGGGACGGGCCATAGCCACCCGAAAAGTACGGCCATACCTTTCCATAACCTCGGCGACGGGGCGCTTCTCCGGATTGGCTACGATGCGCCCCAATTCCCGCAGCCGCACCTGGCTTAAGGCCATCAGAAGGAGTTTGTAGCGGCTGTGGAAGCGCACCAGATCACCCATTTTCTGGGAGCTCTGGACTGCCCGCAGCTCGGCCAGGGCGAACACCGCGGTGAAAAAATGCTCGCGGAGTTGGAGGTTGGTGAGTCGCCCCTCGTCCTCCACCGGCAGGTCTGAGAACTGTTCCTTCACCGCCTGGCCGAACATCCCTGCCCGTCGGCCCAACACTCCCCCTTTCCCCTGATATGGATATACTTTGGCGTCTTTGATCCCGCAGGAAGGGGAGCGATGCTTCAGGATAAAGCCGTCTACCGGCGGCAGTGAAGCGGAGAAGTGAGTGAAAAGGGCTTGCATCGCCTCGGTGAGATCGCGCCCGGTTTCGGGTTGCAGCAGGCGTATTTCGCCCTCTCTCCACACCAGGCGTACCGGTGGGCGTGGCGCCCCCAGGCCCAGCTCTAACTCCGGGCACACCGGCACAAACTCCACGAAGTCGCGCAGGGAGTCCACCACCGGGGCGGGGATGACGCTCCCGTCGTAGCGGCAGTGGGCAAAGCCCAGACACCGGCTGACGACGATCCGTGGCTTGTTTTTCCCAGAACTCATTGGCTTGTCCTCCTCAACTCAGGGGTGGCTGTCACCGGTCCTCCCCGTCGTACTGCCTGCCGGCGTACAGAAATCCGAAGGAGACGCCATCGTGTTGGCCGCTGTGGCGGTGGTGGACGGAGTGAGCGCGGACGATGCGCTGCAGGTAGCGAGTGCGCGGTCTGAGGCGGATCGCCCGCAGGCGACGGTGGAACATCACATCGTGAAAAAGAAAATACCCCACGCCGTATAAGGCCATGCCCAACCCGACGGCTATCAACGGCCATAGACGGGTGAGCAGTCCGGCCAGGATAAAACCCATCGAGACCAGGCTGAAAAAAGCGGTGAAAAGATCGTTCTTCTGCCATCCTCGATGTGCAGGGCGGTGGTGATCTTCGTGTAGTACCCAGAGAAAGCCGTGCATCACGTACTTGTGGGTGAAATGAGCCACCCCTTCCATGAAAACGGCCACGGCCAGCATTAGTAGAATGTTCCACACGATTTTCATCCTTCATCTCCCTCAGTTGACTCGGTTTTTCGCCAGAATAGCAGACGGCGGTGGCTTTCCTGGGCCATGATCAGCAGGATGCCGAAGACGACCAGGGTGTTGGTCACCAGGAAAAAGACGGCTTCCTCCAGCGGCAGGATGCCGATCAGGTGCACGCCGACGATGTGGCCCGGGCTGATGGTCCACGTGCCGCTGCGGATGGCCAGGCCGTCTACCAGCCAGAGGTAGAGGGTAGGCGGGACGATGCCCAGGAAAGCCAGGCGGCGATAGCGCCACAGGATGTCCGCGCCAAAGGCCAGTTGCAGCATGATGGGGGGCAGGGCCCAGACCAGGATCAAGGCCATGTAGCGCCCTGCCTGCCAGCCGACCAGGAGCAGCACGAGCCATATGGCCCAGAACAGGCCGGTCACTCCTGCCGCGAGAGGGCGCAGCTCACCGCGCAGGGCCGGAGGATGGCTTCCTGCTGAAGCGCGTCGTATCCATAGGAAGAGCCACAAACCGGTCATCAGCGTCTGCACCACGAAGAAGGTGTACTCCTCAATGGGCACCCAGCCCAGGGTCAGCCCGGTGACCAGGGCCGGGTCGTACCACCAGACGCGCGTGGCCACCAGGTAATTGTCCCAGGGGGTGGTGTAAGCCAGGGCGACGATGACATGGCCCAGCAACGCCAGCCAGGCGGGAAAAGCGCGAAACGGGTGCGGCAGACCTCGTCCTTTGCGCGCGTCGTAGGCGGTGATGAGGGTCAGGAATAAGAGCGGTATGCCGACGAAGCGAAGAAGCACGCCGAAGTAAGTCATTTGAGCTCATCTCCTTGCCCAGCGGGCGCGCCACCAGATGCCCGGCAGGCGAAGCAGCTTGCCCCAGCGACCCACGTGCGCCCGCCGGGTGAAGACGTTGTAGCCGTGGGTTTCAATTTTCCTCAGGATGGCGCGGTAAAGCTCAGCAGCCGCGGCGATGGCGAAGCGCCCGTCGGGATGCAACCAGGCCAGACCGGGGAGGGCCTCAGTGTAGAGGCGGCGGGCGCGTTCTATCTGGAAGCGGATGAAAGCTATCCAGCGCTTATCCACCCGCCCGGCGGCCACGTCCTCCTCTCTCAGGCCGAAGGCGGCCAACTCATCCAGCGGCAAATAGAGCCGTCCATTGCGCCAGTCCTCCCCCACATCGCGCAGGATGTTGGTCAATTGCAGGGCTATCCCCAACTTGACGGCGTAAGGAATGGCCTCTGGACCGTAGAAGCCCACGATGTGCATGGCCATCAGACCAACGGTGGAGGCCACGCCGTAGGCGTACTCGGCCAGGTCGGCGAAGGTGGCATAGCGCGTGGCTTGGATGTCCCTGGCGACGCCGTCAATCAACTGGGCGGCGTACTGGATAGGGATGCGGTAACGGGCGCGGGTATCGGCCCAGGCCAGGGCGACGGGGTCGTTGGCTGGTGGGCGAGGAGCCAGGGCGCGCTGTCGCCACGCTTCCAGTTGGGTGAGGCGGTCATCACCTGCATCTTGCTCATCTACCAGGTCGTCGCTGACCCGGCAGAAGGCATAGAGGGCGCGAACGGCGCTTCGCTTGTTCGGCGGCAGCAGCGCGGAAGCCAGAAAGAAGGTCTTGCTGTGCTGGTGGGTGAGCTCTGTGCTGTAGTCATAGGCGCGGGTCAGGGTGTCTTCGTCTGCTGGGACGGAGATGTCTACATTCTTGTGTTGCCGCAAGGGTTCGTAGGCCAGGTCTAACAGGCGGCGTTCCCAAGAAGACATCGTAGCGATCAATGTTTTCCTCCGTTTGCAGAAAGGCTTTGTTCTTTCAGGACGCGTTCGGTGACCAGGCGGGCCGAGAGCAGCACGATGGGCACGCCGGTGCCGGGGTGCGTGCTGGCCCCGACGAAATAAAGATTACGGTATCGCTTGTGGCGGTTATGGGGGCGCAGATAACCTACCTGCATCACGTTGTGGCTCAGACCGAAGGCCGCGCCCTTGGCCAGATTCCAGATGCGGCGGTAGTCCGGTGGCGTAAATGTGGCCTCGAAGACGATGCGCTTCTCGATGTCGTCCAGGCCCAGGCGGGCGAGCCGGCGCAGTACGGCCTGACGGGCCTGCTGTTGTAGCGCCGGCCAATCCTGATGGCGTGTCTCGTCCATGTGGCCCGTGGGCACCAGCACCATCAGCGCGTCGCAGTCGGGGGGCGCGAAGGTGGGCACGGTGCGCACTGGCGCGTGGATGTAAAACGAGGGTTCCTCCGGCAGCGTGTGCTCGTGGAAGATTTGGTGAAAAGATTCCCGGTAGCGGTGATCGGAAAGGAAAACGTTGTGGTGCAGGAATTCCGGTCGCCGTTCGCCCTTCAGGCCCCAATAGAACATCAGCGTGGCGGAGGTGTATTTCTTGCGGGCCAGCTTGGCGGCAGTGCCGTCATCGGGCAGCAGTGCAGCATAGACGTAGGGCAGGTCGGCGTTGGCGATGACGATGTCCGCTTGCAGTTGTTCGCCGTTCTCCAGAGTGACCCCCGTAGCCCGATCATCGGTCACGTCAATGCGGGCCACGGGTGTCTCGTAGTGGAAGCGCACGCCCCGTTGTGCGGCGATGGCCGTCAGGCTCTCGACGATGGAGTACATCCCGCCGCGCGGATACCAGACGCCCTCGGCCAGTTCGGTGTACTGCAGGAGGGTGTAGGTGGCGGGGGCGTCGTAGGGGCTGAGACCCAGGTACATGTTCTGGAAGGAGAAGGCAGCCCGCAGTTTGGGGTTGCGGAAGTAGCGGGAGACGTCGGCGTAGTGCTTTTGCAGCGCTTTGAGCTGAAAAAGCAACGGCAGGTTGGAGGGGGTGAAGAACTCACCCGCGTGGTAGAAATTTCTTCCGACAAATTTCTCCAAAGAGATGGTGTAATGCCGGTAACCTTCGGCCACGAAGTTGAGGTAGGCTTCGAAGGCCCCCGGCTCGATGGACTCCAGTTGCTCGCGCATGAGCAGAAGATCGCCGGTCAGCTCCAGCGTGGAGCCATCGTGGAAGTGGACGCGGTAGGTAGGGTCAATGCGGGCCAGGTCCAGGTGATCCTCCATGCGCTCGCCGAGGGCGGTGTAGGTTTCGGCGTAGGTCGCGGGCATCAGGAACAGGGAAGGACCGGTGTCGAAGGTGAAGCCCTCTTGTTGGATCAGAGAAGCCCGGCCACCGGGTCG
>JACIWR010000027.1 GCA_014360845.1 Anaerolineae bacterium | reverse complement strand
CCATATTCTGGGGGGATGGGAGAGGTCTCCGAGGCCAGGGCACAGCAGCAACTCGCCCCCAAAGTGAAATACACCCACCCAACAAGTGCCAGTTGAAAGCAACGAAATTTTGTTGTATAATGAGATTGGAAATGCCCCCAAACTGCCCAGGTATACAGGTAGACCCAAACTGTAGAATCTGAAAAAGTGCCGAGCAATTTGAAACCCCAAAAACGTTACAATATCATGAGAGCGGAGAAATGGAGACGCAATTCTTTAAGACGGTTGCCAAATGTCCAGACTGTCGTATTACTTTCAAATTCGCCGTGACGGCAGAAGAACGGGATGACGAGTTCGCTCTGGAAATCCCTTGCCCGCGCTGCGGGGAGCCGGCGGACTTCGAAGCCTTTGTCCCCTGCGATGAGGACACCTACGATGAAATCATCGGAGAATACGAGGACAAAGTCGAAGAATACGAATTAGAAGACCTGGACGAAGAGTTCGACGATTTTCTGGAAGAGGATTGGCTCTAGTTGTGCCTTCCATGTCCCAGCCCCCCTCCGTCGGTGAACACAGAGGGGGGTGTCTTCTTCTGCCGCCGCAATCAAGCCAGATTTGACACACCAGAACATTTGTGCTATACTAAGCTTACGAACCGGTTTGATTCGGGCCCCTCAGCGTAAGTGACCGCTGAGAGGGTCGAAGGGAGGATGCTGATGGTTGAGGACGGGCGCAAGAAGGCCCTGGAGACAGCGATTCTGGGTTTGCAAAAGCGTTTTGGCGAAGGGACGATTATGCGCTTGGGAGAAGCCACCCATCTCAATGTGGAGGCCATCCCCACCGGCTCCCTCTCCCTGGACCTGGCCCTGGGCATCGGCGGGGTGCCCCGAGGCCGCGTCACCGAAATCTACGGGCCCGAAGGCTCCGGCAAGACCACCCTGGCCCAACACATCGTCGCCGAAGCCCAGCGCATGGGTGGAGTGGCCGCCTTCATAGACATGGAGCACGCCCTCGACCCCGCCTACGCCGCCCGCTGCGGAGTGGATGTGGAGAACCTCTACATCTCCCAGCCCGACACCGGCGAGCAGGCCCTGGAGATCGCCGAGACCCTGATCCGCTCCGGCGCGGTGGACGTGGTGGTCATTGACTCCGTGGCCGCCCTGGTGCCCCGTGCCGAGATCGAAGGCGAGATGGGCGACTCCCATCCCGGTCTGCAGGCCCGCTTGATGAGCCAGGCCCTGCGCAAGCTTTCGGGAGCCATCAAGCAATCCAACACGGCCGTGATCTTCACCAACCAGTTGCGGCAGAAGATCGGCGTCATGTTCGGCAACCCGGAGACCACCTCCGGGGGCATGGCCCTCAAGTTCTACGCCTCGGTACGCCTGGACATGCGCCGCATCCAGAGCATCAAGGAGGGGGGCGAGGTCATCGGCAACCGCGTGCGGGTGACGGTGAAGAAGAACAAAGTGGCTCCTCCCTTCCGCCGCGCCGAGTTCGACATCATGTACAACGAGGGCATCTCCAAGGCCGGTGACGTGCTGGACCTGGGGGTGGAGATGGGTGTGATCGAGAAGCGCGGTTCGTACTACTCCTACGGAGAAACCCGCCTGGGACAGGGCCGGGAAAACGCCAAACAATTTCTACGCGAAAACCAGGAGATAGCTCACCAAATTGAGGACCAAATCCGCGCCGAGGCCGGACTCAGCAAGCGATTACCCTCCCTGCTCGGAGCAGACGACGAAGAGGAAATCTGGGAGGACAGCGAGGATTAGCGCCCCAGCGCTTAAAGCGCACACAGCCCGCCGCGACAAAGGCGTCGGTAAGGCGGGCTGTTGTTTTTTCACTCCTCTTCCAACTTCAACACAGCCATAAAGGCTTCCTGGGGAATCTGTACGCTGCCGATCATCTTCATTCGCTTCTTACCCGCTTTTTGCCTCTCCAGCAGCTTGCGCTTGCGAGTGACATCTCCCCCGTAGCACTTGGCCAACACATCCTTGCGCAGAGCTTTGATATTGGCCCGCGAGATGACCCGCTTGCCCACGGCGGCCTGGATGGGCACGGTGAAGAGCTGCCTGGGGATCACTTTCTTCATGCGGCTGACCAGGCGCTGCCCCTTGGTATACGCCTGATCCCGGTGCACAATGATGGAAAGCGCATCCACCACTTGATGATTGACCAGCACATCCAGCTTGACCAGATCACCGGCGCGATAGCCCACGAACTGATAATCCAGAGAGGCATAGCCCCGGGTGCGCGACTTCAACTGATCGTAGAAATCCACCAAAATCTCGGTCAAAGGAATGTGGTAAGTGAGCAGCACGCGACGCTCATCCAGGTACTCGGTGTTCTTATACTCGCCTCGCCTGCTGGCCACCAATTCCATCACAGGGCCAATATATTCAGCCGGGGTGAAAATAGAAATCTCCATCCAGGGCTCTTCGATGCGTTCAATTTCGCCCTCGTCAGGAAGCTTGGCGGGATTATCCACCAGTATCATCTCGCCGTTACGCTTGACCACGCGATATTCGACACTGGGAGCCGTAAACACTACATCAAGATCATACTCTCGTTCCAGCCGCTCCTGCACAATCTCCATGTGGAAGAGACCCAAGAACCCGCAGCGGAAGCCGAAACCCAATGCCTGCGACGTCTCAGGCTGATAGGTGAGCGCCGCATCGTTAAGCTGGAGCTTGGCCAGAGCATCCCGTAACACGTTATAATCCTCGCCTTCGGTGGGATAGATGCTGGCGAAGACCATGGGTTTGGCCGGCCGATAGCCGGGCAGCGGCTGTTTTGCCGGATTTCGCGCCGTGGTCAAAGTATCCCCCACACGACAATCCCGCACGCTTTTCAGCCCGGTGGCCACATAGCCCACCTCACCAGCGGTCAGACGGTCGGTGGGTTTCATCTCGGGCACGAAGACCCCAATCTCCACCGGCTCTAAGCTCACCCCGCTGGACATCAATTGTAAAACTTGTCCCGCTTCTATCGCCCCATCTACCACGCGAACGTAAGCCACCACGCCTTTGTAAGGGTCGTAATGCGAATCGAAAATAAGCGCTCGTAAGGGGGCTGTGGGGTCACCCGCAGGAGGCGGAATAAGAGTCACTACTGCCTCCAGCACCTCATCAATACCAATGCCCTCCTTGGCCGAAGTGAAAATTACCTCATCAGCAGGGATGCCGATCACGTCCTCAATCTCTTGCGCCACCTCCTCCGGGCGAGCGGACACCAGGTCAATCTTGTTCACGATGGGCACGATGTTCAAATCGTGGTCAAGAGCAAGATAGAGATTGGCCAATGTCTGAGCTTCCACCCCCTGCGAGGCATCCACAATGAGTAGCGCCCCCTCACAAGCAGCCAGGGAGCGGCTGACCTCGTAAGTGAAATCCACGTGCCCCGGGGTGTCAATCAAATTCAGCTCATACTCCTGACCATCGTCAGCCGTATACTTCATGCGCACGGCAGAGGCTTTGATAGTCACCCCTTTCTCCCGCTCCAGGTCCATGCTATCCAGCACCTGGGCCTGCATCTCGCGAGCGGAAAGCGTACCCGTGCGCTCCAGCAAGCGGTCCGCCAGGGTGGATTTACCGTGGTCAATATGGGCGATGATGCAGAAGTTACGAATGTGTTCCTGATCCATATTCTCTCACCTCAAGGAGGCACAACCATGCCTCTGTGTGCCTCCTTGATTCAAATTATACACCATTTTGGGTAAAACTAAAAGCACAGGTTACTACTCAGGCTAGCAGGCGCACTGTCCTCCCCAGGCTCGTAGCCCCCGTCCCGGGGGCGTCTCGGCTGAGAAAACCGCGCAAAAGACAGCATCTTGCCGCATGGAACGTCCCCGGGACGGGGACTTGGAGCATAGGCTGAGTAGTCACAAGCACAGCGGATGCCCCACGTCCGACTGATCACATCCTGTTGAGAGCGAGGACGGCGGCTGTAGAAAGCCGCCCTAATTCACAAGAAGCACCCGACTGCGTCGGGGGAGCCATCACCGCTGCACCGGCGTGGATAAGCGTTCATGTTTGCCCACGCCTCAATTGTGTGGTATAATTTCGTGCCGCAAGAGCGTTAAAGATGTACGGGGCAGTGCTGCCCGTATTTCTCCGATCTCGCTTGCCAGGAGATCGCCAAATCGTATCTTCTCAATAATTTGGGGTAGGGGCAGGTCTTGCACCTGCCCGCCTGGGCGACCGCAAGGGTTCGCCCCTACATTTTGAGAAGATACGCCAAATCTATCTCAAAGGAGAGAGAATAATGTCAGAAGAATTAAACCCTTTCAAAATCGCCCAACAACAATTGGATGAAGCGGCCAAACTCCTGAAATTAGACCCGGCCACCCACGCCTTGCTTCGCGAGCCAATGCGCGAGTTCCATGTCAGCTTTCCGGTCAGAATGGACGACGGCACAGTGAAGGTCTTCAAAGGCTTCCGCGTGCAGTACAACGATGCCCGTGGACCGACGAAGGGCGGCATCCGCTTCCACCCGGAGGAGACCATTGATACCGTTCGCGCCCTGGCCGCATGGATGACCTGGAAAACAGCCGTAGTAGACATCCCATTGGGCGGAGGAAAAGGTGGCGTCATTTGCAACCCCAAGGAGATGTCGCCGAGAGAGCTGGAACGCGTGAGCCGGGGCTACATTCGCGCCCTGGGCCACTACATCGGCCCTGAGACCGACGTCCCCGCGCCAGATGTGTACACCAATCCGCAAATCATGGCCTGGATGATGGATGAGTATAGCATCATCACTGGTCACAACGTGCCCGGCGTGATCACCGGCAAACCGATACCCCTGGGCGGTTCTGCCGGGCGCGGCGACGCCACGGCCAGAGGTGGGATGTACTGCATCCGCGAGGCGGCCAAGGTATTGGGCATTGACCTCTCCCAGGCAACGGTCGCTATACAAGGCTACGGCAACGCCGGACAGTTCGCGCACAAACTGGTCACCGAAATCTTCGGGGCTAAAGTAGTGGCCGTATCCGACTCCAAAGGCGGCATCTACGCTCCTCAGGGTCTTGACTTCGAGGCGGTGTCCGCTCACAAGCGGGCAACGGGCTCGGTCCAAGGCTTCCCTGGCGCAGAAAATATCACCAACGAGCAACTACTGGAGTTAGACGTGGTCCTGCTCATTCCCGCCGCGCTGGAAAACCAAATCGGTGCCTGGAACGCAGCTAACATCAAAGCCAAGATCGTGGCCGAGCTGGCCAACGGTCCCACTACTCCCGACGCCGATGAAATCCTCTATAAAAACGGCGTCTTCGTCATTCCGGATTTCCTGTGCAACGCCGGCGGGGTAACCGTTTCCTACTTTGAGCAAGTACAAAACGCTTACGACTACTACTGGACGGCGGAAGAGGTCTACGACCGCCTGGATAAAAAGATGACGGCGGCTTTCCACGCCGTACACGCCATGGCCCAGAAATACAAAGTCCACAACCGTACCGCCGCCTATCTGGTAGCGGTAAGCAGAGTAGCCGAAGCCTGCAAGCTGCGCGGCTGGGTATAACCAGCCTAGAGACGAAACAAAGGGGCTGTTCCCAAAGCTTTCCGCTAGGAACAGCCCCTTTTGTTCACGAATGTATTGGACCGTGGGTAGCAGCTCGCCTACAATACAGGACCAGAGACTGGCGAATGTAGCACCAGACCGACACAGCTCAACACGGTACAAAAAGTGTAGAGCCCCGGCCGGGGCTCTACAGGGATAATCGGTACACTATCGCTTGGAATCAATAGAGATAATCAGCTTGCAGCTACGAGAGGCCACTAATGATGTCGCTGAAGACATTGGCGATCATAGGACCAAGCAGCCGCAGGACGACGATCACCACGATAGCGACCAACACCAGGATCAAAGCGTACTCCACGAGACCCTGGCCTTCCTCGCGTGGCAGGTACATCATCTGTTTTCACCTCCTTCCAAAATGTGTGTGTAGAAACCGCCGGAACTATCATCATTATACACCAGAAAGAACTATTTTTCAATATCCTTGTGTAAAGGGGCCGTAAATTACAGGTGGAGATTGCGTAAAGGATTGGCAAAATGCTCTCATTAGAATTAACTGGCATGGCCCACGGAGGCGATGCTCTGGGCCGTCACGAGGGCAGAGTCATCTTCGTGCCCTATGGCATTCCAGGGGAAAACGTGCGAGTTGAGATCAAAGAGGACAAAGGCAAATGGGCGCGCGCCCATCTGGTCGAAGTCCTGGCCCCCTCACCTCACCGCGTGGAACCCCCATGCCCCTATTTCGGGATATGTGGCGGATGCCAGTGGCAACATATAGACTACGAGGCTCAACTAGTTTACAAGCACCAAATCGTCAAGGAGCAACTGCGCCACCTGGGAGGCATAGGAGACGCGCCAGTGGCCCCCACGTTGCCCAGCCCCGACATCTGGCACTATCGCAATAACGTGCAACTCACAGCCGATCCGAAGGGGCTCCTGGGTTTCAAAGCAGCTCTTAGCAAGCAAGTGGTGCCTATCGAGCAGTGCCTTTTGATGCATCCCCTGCTGGACGACCTGTTCTCCGCTCTGGACCTGGCCTTTCCCGGCCTGGAGCGCATGTCACTGCGCGCCGGCACACGCTCCGGCGAGGTGATGCTGATCTTCGAGACGGTGGACGAGGAACCACCTGAGATCGAGACGGACATGCCCGTCTCCTGCGTGCTGCTGTTGAAGGACGGCACACCGGTCAATCTCATCGGTCGCAACCACATAACTGAGGTATTGTGCGGTCGTGAATTTCGAATCTCAGCCCCTTCTTTTTTCCAGGTGAACACTGTCCAGGCGGAGAACCTGGTGCAGACCGTGGAGACTTTCCTTCAACTGACAGGCACGGAGAACCTGCTGGATGCTTATTGCGGAGTGGGAACTTTCGCCCTGAATCTGGCCCCTCGGGCCAGGCGGGTCATAGGCATAGAGGAAAGCCCCTACGCCATAGCCGATGCGCGGGTGAACTCGCAAGAGCTTTCCAACGTGGAATTTATAGAGGGGCAAGTCGAGAATGTACTGCCTGATCTAGATGAGGTGATAGACGCTGTGGTGGTGGACCCTCCGCGCCAGGGATGTCGGCCCGAGGTGCTGCAAGCGCTTACAAAATTGCAACCAGAGCGCATTGTCTACGTCTCGTGCGATCCGGCCACCCTGGCCCGTGATGCGCGACACCTGGCGGAGGCGGGCTATCTTCTGCGCCAGGTGCAACCGGTGGACATGTTTCCACAAACCTACCACATTGAGACGGTAAGTCTGTGGTCGCGGTAGAGGCGCGCAGAGGTGAGGAAGCCCCCGAGTTAAGAGCAAGAGGCTGGCTATGAGTATAAAAGGGATGATCCTGAAAACCGGCTACTATCTACGACGGCATCGCATCGGGCCCACACCAGTGGGCTATGTACCGCTGGTGGTAACGGCGGTAGCGGCCCTGGCAAGCCTCACCCGCTTGTTGGCGTGGCAATGGACTGCAGCGAGCGCCGCGGTATCTCTGCTGCTGGCGGCCCTGGTATGGCTCACCGGGCGACGCGGCTATATAGCCTTTCGCGCCAGGGAGTTCAATCCCCTCCCGGTCGAGCCGCTTCAGGTAGACGAGCAGGTCGCGGGCCGGGCCAGCGGCTATTTCGCGGTGAGCGGCGAAAGGCGCTATTTCGTTGAAGCGCAAACTTATTACTCAACGGTGGAGACCCGAGAGCATATCCTTATGGCCCGTATACCCTACAGTCGCTTCTTGTTCGTCGCCACGTCGCCGCGAGAGGAAGTAGGCTGGTGGTATGTGTTTTTCAAGCCCCACATGATCCGCGCCATCCAAACGGGGGAGGTTCTCTTCGGCATGCGACCCCGGCCTGCCTTGCGCATCACATATCAGCCGGAGAATTCCCCCCAAGAGACCGTCTACCTCTCTTTCGACGACTTCCGATCCCTCCAGCGCGTGCTTGACGATTTGCTGTTGGATGCAGCAGGGGCGCAGCATGGTGCGCCCCTGCGATGACAAATGTGCACAAGAACCGCATCACTGGGGTAAGACCTGAGTCTATCTCAATTCCCCAGCACGCCGCTCGACCCAGTCCTCCCGATCCAGACGCATCTCGTAGAAAAGCACCAGGTTTTTCCTTCCCCTCCTGATGAACAGATGCCGTATGGACCGGTATTGCTCATTGCGCAGGAAGTTCAAACTCGCTCCGGAGCCAGCATCCCGATACTCTTCGCCGATCCGCCGGAAGCCGCACTTCTCGTAGCAGCGTATGGCCCGGCGATTAGGCGCGGCCACATCCAGGTACAAGGTAGCGAAACCTAACTCGCCGAAGAAGTAATCCAGGAAAGTGTAGAGAGCATCTGTGCCATAGCCCTGCCCCACCCACTCCGCGCCAATGGTAATCCCCAGGCGAGCCGAACGCCGGTCATCAATATCGCGCAAACTAATCCGCCCGATAATGTGCCCGTCCAGGTCCTCAATGGTGTACCACAGGCGCACCGGGCCTTGCTCGGTGACTTCATCACCCGCAGTTTTTCTTCTCCGGCGAGGTGCGGGAAGGTTGTAGACGGAGAACAGCGGATCGGTGAAGGGCGGCCAGGTGCGCATCACATCCCAATCCTCGCTAACCTGGGGGCGAATAACTACTTTTTCTCCCTGCAGTCGCATGGTCTAATCCCAACTTGTGAATGTGGTCGTCTCGTATGCCACCGGACCCGGGGGCTGTCCGCTCACCTAGTCACCTGACAGTTTGAAGATGCCATTGCAGAAAGGTGCTCTGCGCCACCCTTGGGGCAGTAGTCATCCTGAGCGGAGTGAGTCCCGCAGCGGCAGCGGAGGGACGAACGTAGTCGAAGGATGACGAAAGGGCGAGTCCCGCATCCTTCGACTCCGCTGCGCTCCGCTCAGGATGCCCCTTCGACTCCGCTGCGCTCCGCTCAGGATGCCCCTTCGACTCCGCTACGCTCCGCTCAGGATGCCCCCTCGTGGCCGCGAGGCTGCTTCGGGGCCTTTGGCACCCCGCGCAGCGACACTTGGGCAAAACTGTCGGGTAGCTAGTCCGCTCACCATTTACGACTATTGCCCCTCATCTTTCGCATCCGCTGCCACGTGGCGCATCACCCGCACGGCGTCGGCGTAGCCTTGTTTGAAGAGCTGGCGATGAGCTTCCGGATCGTAGGTCACAATCTGCTCCACGGGCAAAAGCCGGCGCGGCGCGATGATGCGCGGTGCCCGCACAAATTTGTAGGACGCCAACCGCTCCAAGAGTGCGTCCTGTTCCTCTTTGCTTTCCGCGCCCCATACATGTTTCACCAAATCCCGTCGTTGCGCCTCGTCCAGGAACTCATAGGCGGCGACGAACATGTTCAACGCCTCGCAAAGTTTGAGATCAGCGCGGAACGAGGCCAGCAGCACCCAATCCAGCGCCAGGCCAGGCAGAGTCCACAGTTTGAAGGATGCGCGGCCCTCCGCAGTCACTGCATCCTTCTCCTCCCAAGGTGACAGCAGAACCACCACGATGTCCGTCGCCCCAGCCCGCAGGGCAGTGCCCAAGGGAGTATTGGAAACAACCGCCCCGTCCCAGAAAGTATCCTCTTCGCCGCCAACCGAGGTCCACGGATAGACGACGGGGATGGAACAACTGGCCATGATGTGTTCCAGAGTAATCGGTTCACAGCGAATCCGCTTGGAGCGCGGTCCGCCGCTACGCGATTCGGCCAGGGGCCGATTGCAAAACACGGTAATGTCCCCTGTCCACACATCGGTGGTGACGATGGCCAGGGTAGGCGCCCGATCGCTGTTAATGTGGTCAAAGTCGAACCAGTCGTCTTCCAGCAGACTGCGCCGCCAGGGACTGGTGTCCAGCAGATATGTCCAGCGATCCAGGTTTAGAATGTCGGTCCGCAGCCGCTGCACCTTGTTCGTGTTCAGCTTCAACCACAGCTCCTTCAGTTGCGCCGCCGTGCGTCCGGAGGCGATGGCCGCAGCGTTGATCGCTCCGATGGATGTGCCCACCAGGATGTCGGGGCGCCACCCGACGCTTTCCAGATACTCATACACTCCGCAATGGTACGCTCCCCGTCCGCCGCCGCCGGATAGGATCAGCGCTCGCTTCTGTTCCACCCGCTGCTTTTCCATCGGCCCCTCCTTTGCCGCGCCTGGGAACACGCCTCCTGAAATGTGGAGCGTGCGAAGTACGCTTGACATTTCACTCTGATGATATTATACCAGCTTTTGCGCGGCTTGACAATAAGCATCGAGTCCTAGAGGCAGCACGGCGCAGCTCTTTGCCCGACCGGGCAAATGCTGGTATAATATGTTTTGCATCTAACGGCAGATCGGCACCAGGTACTAACTCCATCTCCACACCAGAAAAGGCCCACAGATGACCATAGCTTATGCATCCGGCAAAGCAATCCTCTTCGGCGAACATGCCGTCGTCTACGGCAGGCCAGCCATCGCCGTGCCCATCACCGAGGTGCAGGCCCAGGCCACCGTCGAGAACGCGCAGCAGGCCCAGGGCATCCGCATCGTAGCCCAAGACCTGCACCGCGACTATTTGCTGCGCGACGCGCCACCCGACGACCCTCTTTGTTTCACAGTGATCAACACCTTACGCCACATCGGTCAGCCGCTGACTCAAGATTTGATTATCACCGTCCAATCCACTATCCCCATCGCCTGTGGACTGGGCAGCGGCGCAGCGGTGGCCACTGCCATAGTCCGTGCCCTGGCCCAGCACTTCGGGCACCGGCTCGAGGCCAACGTCGTCTCGAGCATCGTCTTTGAGACGGAGAAGCTCCATCACGGCACTCCCAGCGGCATTGACAACACGGTCATCGCCTTCGAGCAGCCGGTGTATTTCGTCCGCGAGCAAACGCTGGAAGCGTTCCGGGTGAGCCGTCCTTTCCTGCTGGCTATCGCCGATACCGGCATCGCCAGCCCCACTAAAATCGCCGTCGGCGACGTGCGCCGTGCCTGGCAGGCCGACCCGGCCAAATACGAAGAGATTTTCGACGAAATCGGCACGCTGACCGTGATGGCTCGCCAGGCCATCGAGAGCGGCGCTATCGAGGTCCTGGGACAGCTTATGGACGCCAACCAGCGCCTGTTACGCCTGCTCAAAGTCTCTTCGCCAGAGCTGGAATCGCTGATCACGGCGGCGAAGCAGGGCGGCGCGCTGGGCGCCAAACTCTCCGGCGGTGGGCGCGGAGGAAATATGATCGCCCTGGTCACCCCCCAGACCAAAGACCGGGTGAGCATGATGTTACGGCTGGCCGGAGCCAGGAGCGTGATCACCACCGAAGTACACTGAATCGGCGAGGTTCCTTCCAACCCTTTTCTAACGCCGTTCTAACCCCTGTCTAACCTTTCTCTGTTAGGATGAGGGGTGGGATTGTGAACCCACCCTCCCACAGGTTACGGGAGGGTAAAAGCACATCAGGAGACCGCGAGTGAACCTCCGAGAATTCATAACCCAGACACAAGATAGGGGTTGGCTGATCACCATCGAAGATGAGTCCGACCCCGAGCTGGAAATGGCGCGCATCCTCAGCAAGTACGACGGCAAACCCGTCTTGTTCACCCGGGTCAAAGGTTACCCCTACCCGGTCGTGGCCGGTGTGTGCTCCGACCGCGCCTACTTCGCCCTGGCCTTGAATGTGCCCCCGGAGCGCCTGCTTTTCGCTCTGACCGAGGCCCTGGCCCACCCGCTCAGTCCGCCGTTGGTGGAATCTGCGCCATGCCAGGAGGTGATCGAGTCAACCGTAGACCTCACCACTCTGCCCATCCTCCATCATCTGCCGGGCGATGCCGGGCCGTATATCACCGCCGGCGTGCTGGTGACCAAAGACCCCGACCACGGGCGGAACATCGCCTTCCACCGCCTGTTGCGCCTGGACGAGCGCCACTTCGCCGCGCGCCTGGTCGAGGGCCGGGGGACGCACACGGCCTGGAGCAAAACGCCGGGCGATTTGGAGGTGGCTATCTGCCTGGGAGCGCCCATCCAGGTGCTTATCGCCGCCGCCACATCGCCGCCCCAAGGCGTGGACGAGCTGAGCATCGCCCACGCCCTGGCCCCCACGCCGCTGGTCAAGTGCCGCACCAAGGACCTGGAGGTGCCCGCCGAGTGCGAGTTCATTCTCGAAGGACGGCTCACCCATCAACTGGCCGCCGAAGGCCCCTTTATTGATCTGACCGAGACCTGGGACATCGTCCGCCAGCAGCCGGTCATCGAGATTGACTGCATCACCCATCGCCGCCAGCCCATCTACCAGGCCCTGTTGCCGGGCAAGCTGGAGCATAAGCTGCTGATGGGGTTGCCCCGCGAGCCGACCATCTACGCCGCGGTGAACCAGGTCTGCGATTGTCGCAATGTGTGCCTGACCGCGGGCGGGATGTACTGGCTGCACGCCGTGGTGCAGATTGCCAAGCGCCACCCCGACGACGGTCGGCGGGCCATCGAGGCCGCCTTTCGAGGACATACCTCCCTCAAACACGTGGTGGTGGTAGACGAGGACGTGGACCTCTTCAACCCGGCGGAGGTGGAATGGGCCATCGCCACCCGCTTCCAGGCCGACCGCGACCTGGTGCTGCTCGAAAATCAGCCCTCCAGCTCCCTGGACCCTTCGGCCACCCACGTGCCGGGCCAGAAGGCCCGCACCAGCAAGCTGGGCCTGGATGCGACCATTCCCTGGATCGCGCCGGACGGCCACCTGCGTTCCGAGGAGGAGCGTGCCGCCTTCCGGCGGATCGCATACGAATCGTAGGGCGAGATGGAACCTCGCCCCATGCCCTTATGCGTTTACCTCACAGGGGGAGAAGCACATGGAAGCCAGAACCTTGCTCCAGCCCTCGCTGATCAATTACCTTGACCTCAGCATCCAGATTGGCGAGCTAATCGGCGAGCGCACTTACCGCCTGAGCATCGCCGGTGAAGAGGGGATTGGCCGTGCTGAGGGTGAGTTCCACATGCCGCGCTCCGAGATGGAGGTGGGACGACTGCTGGGTCATATCGAGGGGCGGATTGGACTCACCGGTGGCGGGGCGCTGCGCGGCAGCAGCGAGTACAGACAGCTCACTACCTTCGGCCAGGAGCTTTTCCAGAACCTCCTGGCCACCCCTGCAGTCCGTGATTGTTACGAACGAGCAAAAAATGTCATATACAAAGAGAACAACGGCCTGCTCCTGCGCCTGACCACCCCGCCTGACGACGTCTTGCTGCGTACTACACCCTGGGAGTTCCTGCACGATGGCCGGCGCTTCCTGTCGGTATCCAATCGCACACCCATCGTGCGCTATATAGAGCCACCCTGGGCTATGTTCACCCCTCTCCGGCTGGATCTTCCCTTGCGCATCCTGGTGGTCATCGCCAGCCCCAAAGACCAGGAGCCCTTGAACGTTGAGCAGGAGAAATGCAACATCAGCACTGCCCTGCAGAACAATCCCGATGTGGAAATAGAGGTCCTGGAACACGCAACTTGTAGCAAGCTGCAGAAAAGACTTAGCAGGGCTAGGGCCGAACACAAACCATTCCACATACTGCATTTCATCGGCCACGGGAAGCACCAACAGGAGCAGAGCTATCTCCTTTTCGAACGCCCTGATGGGTGGAGTGACCTGGTTGACGGCGAGGCCATGTACACACTGCTGCAGGACTATCGCACCGTGCGCGTCGCGGTGCTGAATACCTGTCTGGCCGCCGCCGGGGCCGAATCAAGAGCCAGACCTTTCGCTAACGTAGCGACCTCCCTGGTGACAGCCGGTATCCCTGCCGTCGTGGCCATGCAATTTCCCATCAGCGACCAGGCGGCCATCACCTTCTCCGAGCACTTCTATTACAACCTGGGAATGGGCTATTCGGTGATCACGGCGGTAGCCGAAGCCCGCAAGGCCATTTACACCAACCTGAGAGACGCTATAGAATTCGGCACGCCGGTGCTTTTCAGTCGGGTGCGAGAAGGGGTCATCTTCTCCGTAAGCTCCCAAGCGCGTCAACTGGAAGCCCTCTACCTCCAGGCTCAAAACGCCCTGACCCAAAAAGAATACCAACGGGCCATTAACATTCTGGACGAGCTACTCAATATAGCTCCAGACTACCGCAATGCTGCCGAGCTGAAAACCATTGCCGAAAAGGCCTGGCGACGGATTTTCGAGACGAGACCATCACCAGAACCAGTCCGCCCCGGACCCGCTGAGCCAACAAAACCGCCCACTGTGTCCGTACTCCCCGACACCCTGGTGGGCACAAAATTGGACAAATATGAGATTGTAGATAAGCTGGGCGCAGGAGGCATGGCCACGGTCTACAAAGGCTACCAGGAATCGCTGAACCGCTATGTGGCCATCAAAGTTCTGGACCCCGTACGCGCCGCGGAGAAAGGGTTTCTCGCCCGCTTCACCCGCGAGGCTCAAACGGTGGCCAACTTAGATCACCCCCACATCCTGCCCATCTATGACTTCGGCCAGGACCGGGGTTATACCTTCCTGGTCATGAAATTTATCCCCACCGGCACGCTGCGCGACCGGCTGGACAGGGAAAAAGTCTTGCCCCTAGGACAAGCGGCCAAGATTGTCTCCCAGGTCGCTTCGGCGCTGGACTACGCTCACCAGCGAGGAGTCGTCCATCGCGACATCAAGCCCAGCAACATCCTTCTGGACGAGGAAGGCAACGTCCTGCTCTCCGACTTCGGCCTGGCCAAGATTCTGGAGAGCACCACCCGCCTCACCGCCTCGGGCGCATCCTTGGGCACGCCCGCTTACATCTCGCCGGAACAGGCCCTGGGTGAAGAGGTGGACAGCCGAACAGATGTCTATTCGCTGGGCGTGGTGCTGTATGAGATGCTCACCGGACAGACGCCGTTTCCGGGCGACGCCCTTTCCGTGGCCTTGAAACACGTTCAGGAATCCCCGCCACCGCCTCGTGCGATTAACCCGGAGCTGCCGGAGGCGGTGGAACAAGTGATTCTGCAGGCCCTGGCCAAGAACCCGGACGAGCGCTTCACCACGGCCGGCGCGCTGGCCCATGCCCTGAAACAGGCCATCGCCGCGAGGTCCATAATCACCCCACCACCGCCACCGCCGGAGCCAGAGCCCGCAGCCGAGGAGGAAGAAACACTACCACCCGGCCCGGCTCTCCGCATCCCCAGGCAAGTCATTGCCATCGCCGTGGGCGGGATGATTTTGCTGTTAGCAGCTATCGTGGCCGGATTGATATTGCTCAAAGGCGGCGGACCAACACCCACGCCCGCCATCCCAGCGGCAGACTTGACCACTACGGCTATTGCTCTGCTGCCCCCTACACCCACATCCACACCGACCGCCACCTCTACAGCGACGACGGAACCCACCACGCCGCCCACGGCAACCGATACCGCCACGCCCAGTCCGACGCCAACGTCTACACCCACCTCCACGGCGACGCCCACAGCTTCGGCTACGCCCACTTCTGCTGCCACACCGACCAAAGAGCCCACATCACCACCCTCCGAACCACCAGCGGGCACGATCAAAGTATTCGGCGGCGTGGAGATGGTCTACGTGCCGTCGGGCACGTTCATCATGGGCAGCGAAGCTGGCGACGCGGACGAACGCCCGGTGCACAACGTGTGGCTCAGCGGCTTCTGGATTGACCGCTACGAGGTGACCAACGCTCAATACCGCAAATGCGAAGAAGCCGGAATCTGCAAAAGACCGGCCTACATCGAGTCCAACAAGCGCTCAAACTACTACATCAGCAGTGAGTACGATGACTACCCCGTCATCTTCGTCAGCTCAGACGACGCCGCGACGTATTGCCAGTGGATAGGCAAGCGTCTACCCACCGAGGCCGAGTGGGAGAAGGCCGCCAGTTGGGATTGGCGCACGGGCACCAAGCTCACCTGGCCGTGGGGCAACACCTTCGACGATAGCAAGGTACGTGACGGTCAGGCGAAAGATACTATGCCTGTTGGCAGCCATCCCCAGGGGGTCAGTCCCTATGGGGCGATGGACATGGCCGGCAACGTGCTGGAATGGACCGCCGACTGGTACGACAAGGATTACTACCAGGTCTCGCCCTCGTCCAACCCCAAGGGACCGGCGACCGGTTACGGGCGCGTGGTGCGCGGCGGCACCTGGTGGGACGTCGAATACGACCTGCGCACCACCCGCCGCAAGCAAGAAGCGGCCAACGCCCGACAGATGTACCTCGGCTTCCGTTGCGCCCGCGATTACAACCCGTAGAACACATTACCCTCCCGCAGGTTGACAACCTGCGGGAGGGTGACCAGATTCGAGGATGATAATGACACCAGATAAAGAGAGCGAAGGACCCACTGTGAGCAGTTCACTGGTTGGCCGCACCCTGGGCCAGTACGAAATCCTGCAAGAGCTGGGGCGAGGCGGCATGGCCACGGTATACAAAGCTTACCAGCCTTCCCTGGGACGCTACGTGGCCATCAAGGTTCTCCCTCCTTACCACGCTGAGGCCGATGTCTTCCGCGCCCGCTTCATCCGCGAAGCCCGCGCCGTAGCCCGCCTGGAACATCCCCACATCCTTCCCATCTACGACTTCGGGCACGAAGGGGAGCTGAGCTACATCGTCACCAAATACGTGGAAGGCGGCACCCTCAAAGACCAACTGGGCGAACCCTTCGACCTGCAGCGCGCTGCCGCCATCATCACCCAGGTGGCAGCGGCTCTGGACTACGCCCACGATCAAGGCATCATCCACCGCGATGTCAAACCCAGCAACATCCTCCTCGACCACAACGACTGGGCCTTGCTCACCGATTTCGGCCTAGCCAAGATGATCGGCGCTTCGGCGCGCATCACCGGCTCCGGTGTGGGCATCGGTACTCCGGCTTACATGTCACCGGAACAGGGGCAAGGGCTGGAAGTAGACCGACGCAGCGATGTCTATTCCCTGGGGGTGATCCTCTATGAGATGCTCACCGGGCGCACCCCCTACGAGGCCGACAGCCCTCTCTCGGTGATGGTACAACACATCACCAAACCCCTGCCCCTGCCGCGCGCCATCAATCCGGCAATCCCCGTCGAAGTGGAACGAGTGCTCATCAAAGCTCTGGTCAAAGACCGCAACTACCGTTACGCCCGCGCCGGGGACTTGGCCGCGGCCCTGCGCGCAGCGGTGGAGACCGTCCAGGCGGCATCCGGCGAGCGAGATAAGCGCGATTCCGAGACGGCAACCCAGATTGCCGTGCCGCCACCGCCTGTAGAACCGTCCCCGCCTCCGCCGCCTCCCGAGGAGCCGCCCGAACTCATCGAGGCTCCCCGCGGACGACAACGCATAGTGGCCACCGTGATTACCGCCATGGCACTTCTGGCCCTGTCCGCAGCCGTGTGCGTCGTCATCTGGACCCTGGTGCGCCCGCCCGCTACCCCGGCGACACCCACTTTCACCGTCGCCCAGGCATTGACGGCCACCGCCCAGGCGACAGGCCCGGCAGAGACGCCCACCTCCACGGCCTCCGCCACGGCTGCGGCCACAACGGCAGTGGAGGTCACCGCGACGCCTACCAGCATCACTCCAACTGCCACACATCCAACCGACACCGCCACGCCCATTCCCTCCCCATCACCGACGGCCACGCCCTCGCCCACGTCTGACACCACGCCGGCCCCCGAACCGGCAGCCGGCACCATCAGAGTGTTTGGGGAAACGGAAATGGTCTACGTGCCCTCGGGTACGTTCCTCATGGGTAGCGACACGGGCGATCCCGACGAGGCTCCCGCCCACACTGTCTACCTGGACGGATTCTGGATAGATCGCACCGAAGTGACCAACGCTGCCTTTCAGAAATGCGTCGCCGCCGGAGCATGTAGTCGCCCGCTCAACGCCTCGAACAGCCGCGAGAGCTACTTCAACAATCCCGAATTCGCCGACTACCCGGTGGTCTACATGAATTACTACGACGCAGAAGCCTACTGTCGCTGGGCGGGCAAACGCTTGCCTACCGAGGCCGAATGGGAAAAAGCAGCGCGGGGCACGGACGGCCGACGCTGGCCCTGGGGCGATACGTTTGACCCCACCAAACTGGCTCTCGGTCCCGGCGACGACACCGCTCCCGTGGGCAGCAATCCGGCCGGGGCCAGCCCCTACGGTGCACTGGACATGGCCGGCAACGTCCTGGAGTGGGTGGCCGACTGGTACGCGCCCGATTACTACGCCCAATCGCCACCAAACAACCCCCAGGGGCCGGAGACAGGTGTGGACAACGTTCTGCGCGGCGGGCGCTGGTGGGATGCCGAATACGACCTGCGCACCACCAAGCGCTGGCATTTCGGCTCCAACACACGGAACCCGTCCCTGGGCTTCCGCTGCGCTCGCGACCGGTAAGAGCGCGGCGTGCCTGGCTCCCCAGAGGAATCAACCGTGCATCTGACACAAAAAGAGCAGGCCATGCTCGCCGGTGAGCAGGGGCCCGCGATACAAAAAGCGATGGAGATTATCGTCGCCCTGGGCAAAATCTACGGGGCGACCACACTGGTCCCTGTGACCAGCGTACAGGTGGCCGGGGTGAGCTACAAGAACCTGGGCCAGGCCGGACTGGACTTTCTGCGCGAGTGGGCGGCAGAAGGGGCGAAAGTGCGCGTGCCCACCACCCTCAATCCGGCCGGGATGGACCTGCAGGCCTGGCGCGAGTTGGGCATCCCCGAGGACTTCGCCCGCCAGCAGAAGGCCGTCATCGAGGCCTATCGAGCCATGGGCATCTCACCCACCTGCTCGTGCACTCCGTACCTGGTGGGCAACGTCCCCGGCTTCGGCGAACACGTGGCCTGGGCCGAGTCCTCGGCGGTGAGCTTCGCTAACTCCGTGCTGGGCGCGCGCACCAATCGCGAGGGCGGTCCCAGCGCCCTGGCGGCGGCCATCACCGGGCGCACCGCCGCTTATGGCCTGCACCTCGAGGCAAATCGCCTGGCACACTACCTGGTGGATGTGCGCTGTCCATTGCGTTCAGAGGCGGACTTCGGCGCCCTGGGCTATCTCATCGGCCAAAAGGTGCGCAACGCGGTGCCATACCTCACCCTCCCATCCTTCCAACCCTCCCCCCTCCCACTAAAAACCCTCGGGGCCGCCATGGCCGCCAGTGGTGCGGTGGCCCTC
>JACIWR010000269.1 GCA_014360845.1 Anaerolineae bacterium | reverse complement strand
GAACGGCATTGCTTTCCAGTCCCATCGCCGCCTGCAGAGCCAGGTCGAGGGGACGAATCCCGCCCCGACGCGGCAGCCAGGGGGTGGAGGTTGAAACTGCACTCTGGTCAATCTTGCCCGATTCCAGGGCCGCGGACAGCGCCCCCCTCCAGCGAGAGGCGAAAGCGGTTATTTGTGCCGTGGCGAACTCGCCCAGGGTGAAGCACACGAAGCCCTCCTCTGTCAGGCGGTCATAGCTTTCGGGGGTAGCGACGACAATGAAGCGATTGCCGGGGTAATTTTGCACCAGCTCGCTCAACCAGTCCTCAGCCCGTCGGCGGGCATCATCGGCCATTTCGTCCAGGCCGTCCAGCAGCAGACAACACTCCCCGGCCTGCAGGCGCTGGCGTACCAGGCCGCTCATCGCTCTGGCCCCGGGGCCGCGATAGCGTTGGGCCAGGTGTGCGGCGATGAGGCGAATTTCGCCACTTTTACCTCTGCTTGCCTTGCCGCGAGTCTCTTCCACTTCCGGGAAGTCCAGCTCCGGCAGGTAAAGCGGAAGGGGCAGCCGCTCCTCGTCCACACCCAACTTATCCCCGGCCTGACGGCGGGCGTAGACCACGGTCAAGTAGTCCAGCAGAGCGGTTTTACCCGCGCCCAAGGGCCCCAGAATGGCCAGGCGGGAGTAGCGCCGCAGGGCGTCGCCTAGTTCGAGAGTGGGCGGCGAGGCGAGCAGAACCCGCAGCCGCCGCTGATCGCGCGCGGTCTCGCCGGTGAGACTTTCCTGCTCGGTGATCAGTTGGTCGGGGCTGGCGGGAGGGGCAATCAGAGGCGGGGGGATGTAGAGATCCGTCAGCGGTGCGAGGTGAGCCAGGAGGTGCCGCTCATCGGCTGCGGCGGCCACTCGCGTGCGATAACGATCTTCCAGACTGCTAGTCAATCGGGTGCGCCAGCGCTCGAGGCGCGCTCGGATGGCCTGCCAGCGAACCCGCAAGCTGGCGCGATAGCGGTAGATCAGAGCAGCGACGAAGAAGGCTGCCATGGCCCCCAACAGAGCGGACCAGGGATCGAAGCGCCAGGGGGCGGAGGGTCGCCTCCGTTGTAGCAATACCCGCAACAAAGGGGTTATATGTCCACTGGTTTTGAGGGCAGCGACGACGGCAACGGTTAAAGCGCTGTTCCCTTCATTCATGACTTCTCTCCTGCTCTGGGGTGTTAGTCGGGTACTCGGGTGGCGGCGAGGCCAGACCGCGCGTTCCTTCACAAGACCATTTTCTCAGCCGAGATGCAGACCTCACCGCGGGCAAAACGCTCGAAGCAGAAGGGATTATCCTCGGGACGCATCTCGCCGGTGATCATCGCCACCACGTAGCGGC
The DNA here is from genome assembly GCA_014360845.1 of Anaerolineae bacterium. Taxonomy (GTDB): domain Bacteria; phylum Chloroflexota; class Anaerolineae; order JACIWR01; family JACIWR01; genus JACIWR01. Next base: position 4,762 of record JACIWR010000269.1, on the reverse strand, counting down.
TGCCCTCCGGTGACGCCATCACCCCGTGACCGGAGTAGCCCACGTTCAAGAAGAGGCCCGGCACATCAGGGTAAGGTCCCAGAATGGGTTTGTGATCCGGGGTCATGGTGTACTGCCCGGCACTGAGAAACACGTGCTCCCGTTTGAGGTCCGCTGCCACTTTTTCCCAGAAGGGGGCGAGTTTCATCACCTCTTCCAGCACCAGGGCCGGGAAAGTCCAGTCGGTAGGCACGTTTTCAATCGGTTCGGAGGGCTCCTCCGGCAGAGCATTCGACCACCCCAGGGCCGCCCCGCCAACCTCGGGCCGCCAGAGGGCCCCGGTGCTCAAATCAATGGTCATCGGCGCGTCCTGGGGGATAGCCGGATGCGGGGCGATGATGCATTTCTGACGGCGCAGGATGGTCAGGGGCAATTCGGCGCCGGCCCACTGCGCCACCTGACCGGAGAAGGGACCGGCAGCAATGACCACGGTGCGCGTGGCGATGGTCCCGCGATTGGTCTCCACACCGGCCACCCCCTGAGCGTCTACCAGAATGTCGGTGGCTCTGGTACGCAGCAGGAAGCGCGCCTGGCTGCCTTTAGCGAAGCCATAAGTCAGCTCGTGGGCGGAGAGCCACCCATCTTTGGCCCGCCAGGTCGCGGCTGTGACTTGGGGCGACGCCCAGGGAAAATGGTGCCGCACCTCGTCACCGGTCCAGAACTCCACATCGTCCAGGCCAATACTGCGTTGATGGGCTACCTGCGCCCGCAACTTCTCCGGGGCCTCGGGATCAGAGGTGTAGAAGAGATAGCCTTGCTGGTGCAGACTGATGTCGTAGCCGGGAATGCCGATCACCTCGGCGAAGTTTTCAAACACGGCGATGCTGGCCTTCATCATCGCCACGTTCTCCGGCTCGCTGAATTGGGCGCGGAAGCACTCCTCGGAAGCAGCGGTGGTCAGGCTGGCCAGGCTATCCCGCATCTCCAGCACCACGGCGTCCAGGCCCGCTTTGCTGGCGTAGAAAGCTGTAGCTGCTCCCAACACACCACCGCCAATGATGACCACTTCCGCTTGAGCGGGGAAAGTTTGTGCATCGGGAACGAAGATCTTACCCATAATACTCTCCTTTGAGTTTATGATTAACGTGCGTATAGAATACGATCGCAGCTCCCGCAGAAGACCAGGACATCACCCTGGCGCGCCTGCTGTGCTTTACTGGAGGGCAGGCTCATCTGACATCCCTGGCAGATGCCCTCCTTGAGGATGGAAACGGCCAGGCCTCCTCTGCGCCGTCGCAGGTCGTCATAGATTTCCAGGTCGTCTGGGGGAACAGCGGCACGCAGAGTCTGCCGTCTCTCCTGCAAGGCGTGGAGCTTGTCTTGTAGCTCCGCTTGTTCGGCCGTCAACCGCTCCTGCTCCACCCGCCACTGCTCTTCGACCTGGGTGAGATGCTTTTGTGCGCCATCGGCACGCTCCTGGGCTTCCTCCACTTCGATCATCACTTCCAGGATAACGTCCTCCAGGTGGCTTCTGCGCCGTCGGAGATAGGCGTTTTCCTCTTGCAGGCTGGTTAACTCCTTGGGGTTCTTCACTGTACCGCCATATAGTCGCTGTTCGTTGGCCTTAATCTTGTCTCCCAGACCAGCGTTTTCCAGTTCCAGGTCACGCAACCGGGCCTGCAATTTGTGCAGAGCTTTCTCGGCCTCCTCCAGGTCGAGGCGCGCCTGGCGCAGTTCTTCCGTCTCCCCCAAGCTGGCTTTGATTTCCCGCAGACGGCGAGACACACGGTCCAATTCGGAATCGGTGCATTGTAAGGTGTACAGTCGCTCCGTACGGTGCATGAGGTCCTCCTGAGGCAGTTTTATAGACCAACCGTTGAGTCCGGGGTAGCTCCACATTATTTAACCGCGTAATCGCGGCGGTGCTTTTTTGGGCCACAGAATCGCACAGAAAATTAAACTTTCTGCGAAAATCTGTGTGTTTCTGTGTCGAAATGGAATCGTTCACGGTTAAGTGGGGTGCTACCGACTCCGGCACTTCGCGGGTATTACACGGCAAACAAAAAGAGCCCAATGCCTGTACGCATCAGGCTCTTGACCATAGCCTGTCAGGAGCAGGGGCTGTATCCTCGAACGCCACTGGCCGATCTGATATATTTGCTTTAGAGGAATAAAAGCTCTCCATTCCCATGGCGTTCCACCTTCCTGGCTTTCCGTGACAACCGATTATATCATACTACCCCCCAAGGGGCAAGTAGCCGCTGAGATGAGGCAAGGCTTTTCGATATTCTACGAGGCAAAACGCCGCTTGCCAGGGGCTGGGCGACCGAATGGTTACCCACGCGAATCTTACAGCTAATTTACGCCCCCTTTACCCTATTTTTAACGGATTGTAATAGAATATAAGCGGATCGAGTAAAAAGCTAAGCAGCTTACCAATCGGTCGCTTCCTCCCTCCTTCTTGAAATGTTGACTTGAGTAGCAGCTTTTCATCCCCGTTATTGCGCTACCGGCACAGTGGCTGGTCAAGTCAACAAGAGAGCCCCAGATGTCCGTTCGGCCGGCGGATGGCCGCATCTGGGGCTCATACTTTTTACAGGCCACGGCGGGCGAACTGCTCACAGCACCTCGATACCCGCTCCCGCCACTACGTCGCCTACGAGCCACGCCTTTTGTCCCCGCTCCGCACAGCGAGCCAGAAACCCTTCCACTTCGCCGGGCGGCATGGCGATTAACAAGCCGCCGGAAGTTTCCGGGGTAAAGAGCAGCAATTGCATCTCATACTGCAGGCGGGGAGCAAAACGCACATGTTGCTCGTAGGCCGCCTGGTTGCGATTGGCCCCACCAGGGAAAAGAAGCAATTCGGCGTATTCTTTGGCTCCCGGATGGAAGGGCAGATCATCGAAGCGAAAGCGTAAACGCGCGCCACTTTTCTCCGCCATCTCGTAAGCGTGCCCCAGCAGACTGAAGCCGGTGATGTCCGTGGCCGCGTGGAACTCGCCGCCCTGCATGGCCTCGGCAGCGTATTTGTTGAGTTGCATCATGGACCGGGTAGCTGCCTCCACGTGGGCCTGTTCCGCTGCATCGGCTTTGAAGGCGGTGGTGATGATGCCCACGCCCAGCGGCTTGGTGAGCAACAGCACGTCACCAGGCCGGGCCCCGCCTTTGGTGGCGATTCTATCCGGGTGGACGATGCCCATCACCGCCAAACCGTACTTGGGCTCTTCATCATCAATGGTGTGGCCGCCGGCGATGACACCCCCGGCCTCTTTGACCTTCTCCGCACCGCCGCGCAGGATGGCGCGGATGATAGCCTCGTCCATGTCCGCAGGAAAGGCGGCGATATTGAGAGCCAGCACTACCTGACCGCCCATGGCGTACACGTCGCTCATGGCGTTGGCCGCGGCGATGGCACCGTAGGCGTAGGGATCGTCCACGATGGGCGTGAAGAAGTCCGTGGTCTGGATGATGGCCACCTCGTCGTTGATGCGGTACACCGCCGCGTCGTCGGCTACCTCCAGCCCGACCAACAGGTCGGGATAGTCGGCCTCGTGGAATATTTCTTTCAGCGGACGCATGACCTGCGCCAGGGCCTCAGGCCCACGTTTGGCCGCTCAGCCAGCAGCTTTGGTCATGGCCGTCAAGCGGGTGGGTTTTCCAGCCTCACCCGGGGTCTGTATCCTGCACGTCTCGCTACCCATCCTGGTTCCTCATCCCCCATTCCTCGTTATTCTTCAGTCGTTATCCAATCCCTCTACCACTCCACCTGGTACACCCCATCGTACTCCACCTTGTTCGCGCGCAACACCTGCTCCACCGCCTCCCGCTCCTCCCAGTGAAAGCGCAGAGCGGTGCCACAATTGGAGCTGAGCTGGCGCGGGGTGGGAATGAGCTTGACCTTGAAACCCGCCAGGTGACATACCCGCTCGGCGCGGATGGCGTGGCTGGTGGAGGGGACGAGCACGACGCCGTAGCTCATAAACTCACCACCCTCCCCGCGCCCAGCAAGGTCTCGGCGATGGTGTACATGTTGGACACCTCGCCCACGGCGACCTGCTCGGTGAGGCCGTAGTGACCCAGGCATGTGCCGCAGGCCAGTATCTCCACCCCGCGGGCGGCCAGCGCCTGCAAATCCTCCAGCACGGGCGAGTTCTCGATCACCAATTTCACCCCGCTGTTGAAGAAGATGATTTTATCAGGCAGCGGTTCCACCTCCCCCAGGGTATGAAAGAAGCCACGGATCAAAATGTTGCCGAGTTCTTCGTCGCCCCGGCCCATGATCTCGCTGGGTATCACCAGCACCAGAGGTCCCCCCGCCGGAGCACCCGCGGCTGAGGGGGACGGTTCGGCGTGAGCCGTTAGCTCCTGGGTGATGTGCAGGTAGATGCCGTCCTCTTTCTGCTCCACTTTCACCGTGGCCCCGGTCTTTTCCGCCAGCCGGGTGACGTTGGCTCGCGCCGTCTCGTTGTCCACGATGGTGATCACCTCTTTTGTTTCCTTCAGAGCATCGCGCGTGAGGATGACCGGCTGGGGACAGGCCAGTCCCCGCGCATCTACGATTTTCGCCATATATGAACCTCCTGCCAACGAATATCAAACGAATAAACGAAGGGTTCTACGGTTATGGTCATCTGTTTACTCACTCCTCCGTTCGTTGATAGTATGCTACCCGGTCAAAATGCCAACCTCTCCTGATCCATGCTTCCGTTATCCGTCGTTTTTCGCTATCTCTCTCACCGCTGCCAGGGCTGTCTCTACCTCCTCCGGTGTGTTGAAGTAGCTC